>JBILRD010000007.1:0-16714 GCA_044372845.1 Saprospira sp.
GAATATGGCTAATCCTCCCATTGGAACATCCAAACAGAGCCCCTGGACATACATGGACTACAAAAATAAAGACTCCGAAATTGACCTTCGTTTGCTAAGTCTTGGTAAGTTAATCTGGGAATCAGACAGATATAAAGCGGTAAGAGGAGAATACCTTCCGACTGCCATTAAAAATGATTTGACAGATGTTGATATATTCAGAATTCAAATTATCGAAAAAGTCAAAAAGAAACCTAGAAAAGATAAGGAAACTGGGGCTGAGATTGATGAGGAAGCATTGATGAAATCTTGGAAAAGAGCTGGCTATGTAACCGAAAACCAAATCAACAAGTATAAAAATATGCTTGAATCTTCCGATTGGTCTAAAATCAAGCAGGAACATGAACGTATCATGAAGTACATGCAAAAACCTGTTGATATGAAGGTTTTTAGCTATGTCAAAGATAAAAAGGGCAAATGGAAAGGGGGAGACAAAGATACAACTATGAGTCCCCTTGACTCAATAAAATATTTGAGAATGTTTCTTCAGGCAGGATCTATTGCGGTGGATCCTCATAATGGACATATCAAAGCCTGGGTTGGAGGAGTTGATCATAAATATTTTAAATTGGACCATGTCAGTATGGGAGCCAATTATGTCCATCCTAAAAAACGTAAACCCGGAGAAACTTATAAAAAAGTTGGAAGACAAGTTGGTTCTAGTATCAAACCATTCTTATACGGATTAACAATTGAAAGGAGGGGCTTATCTCCTTGTTATGAGGTAGATGATATTAAATTAACCATTGAAAAAGGATATGGTAAATTTGGCTTAATTAAAGATTGGACTCCAAGCAATGCAAATGGAGTATATAGCGGTAAAAGAGTAACCTTGACTAGAGCCTTGAGTATGTCGCTTAACTCCGTATCTGCTCAGTTGATGAAAGATTTTAATAGTTCGGAACCATTCAGAAGCTTTTTATCAGAAATAGGAATCGATACTTCAAAGGTCCCGTCCTCTCCAACTATTTGCCTTGGAACTCCTGACTTAACGCCTCTGGAAATGACTGGAGGATACACTGTTTTTGCAAGTGGTGGAGTTTACAGAGAGCCAATCTGCATTGTAAGTGTAGTCAATAAAAATGGTAATGTCATCTATTCTGATGAAGATGACCAAATTACGGATAATGTTTTGGAAAAGACCTACGCTTACACTATGAGTCAAATGCTACGTGGAGTACAATCCGGTGCCCCAGGTTTTAATGGTATTAAATCTGTTCATGGCGGCAAGACGGGAACAACCAACTTTCAATCAGACGGTTGGTATATGGGTATAACGCCAAATTTAGTTGTAGGAACCTGGGTTGGAAATGATGACAGATTTATTCGCTTCAGAAACCTTACTTACGGACAAGGGGGAAGCATGGCAAGACCTATTTTTCAAAATATGTTGAGGTATATGGAAGCTGATAAAAAACTTAAATTTGACACAGAGGTCAATTTTCCAGTACCTGAAGGCGATATCAGCGAGATGAATTGCTCTAAATATGACGAAATGGAAGGCGGAGATTCCTATGATTTTACCGAAACAGAAGAACTCTACAGAGAGGATTACGAAGGTGGTTCAAAAAAATCAAAGAAACCTAAACGAAAAGAAGAGGAGGAAGAGGATCAAGTAATTGATAGGTAAGAGTTCTAAATCAAGTAATCTAAAGAAACGAGATGTTTAATCTATTTGGGAAAAATAAAAGTGACAATAGTCTTAAGCCTATTTATAGTGCTGATAATCCATTTTTTAAGAAATTTCCTCTTGATGAAGCAGAGCTCAGTGAAATAAAAGAATTCATTCAGCAAGCTATCGAAAATCAAGAAAATAAGGATCTTGTAAAAGAATTATTAAACTCAGCAGAGGTATTGAAATCTGCCAGCCTCAATCACAAAAGACTGGTTTTTGATAGTTTTGAATGGACAAAGGTAAAAGAAGAAAAAAGATTCGATTTACTTATTGATGAACCCTCAGGAAATTATATGGTTGTTACTTCTCAACAACCTAATGGTGGTTTGAAAGACATAGATTTAGAATTCGAATTTAAAATATACAGAGATTGGCTAAGAGACCAAATGGCTGAAAGTAATGGCGGTTTGTTGTGTTGTGAAATCTTTAATTCAAATGATGTAATTGGATATGAGGCAATAACAAAATTGCCCTCGGTTGATCATGAAAATACAATGGACTATTATTATTTTATGAATATTAATAATTTCATTGATGAACGGGTAGAACAACTGCGAGTAACTATTAAAGGAAAGCCGGAAAGTAATTTAAGAGAAAAAATTCTTAAACCTTATTTAGAGAAGTTAGCAGGAGGGGCAGACCAATATACCAAGTATTTCAGTCAAGATCCATACAATCCAACCTATAGTATTGGAAATATTAGAAATGCCTCTGAAATGGAGGATTTCGATGTTTTGTTTCCCCGTCACCCTTTATCTATTTTGAGAAAATCTATCAGACCACAATTGCTAAAAACTATTGGACATCTTGAGGAACTTCCTGAAGATGATCCATTTGATATGGACATAGAGGTAGAGTACGAAGAGTTATAGTACTCTATAAAATAAATGAACTGTACATAGTCAATTGTTTTTTGAAAATATGTTGAATGTAAGTTTAATTTATGAATGAAAAATATTATTTTGAATAGCCTTTCTAACGTTTATTTAAAACGTTTTCTTTAATCAATTTATTTATTTTTCATTTCATTTTTCATGTACAGAGTAGGGACGAGTAAGGTTGATATTACCATTTTTAAAGATAATTGTGGAATGTTAGGCTATGGCCGACATTTTCATTTTATGAAGGGTGTAGAAACGCCTCAATACGCCAGAGCATTTGTATTTGAAAACAATGGGACAAAAGTAGTTTTTTTGGTGGTAGATTATTGTTTTACAACGATCTATTTGAAAAATGGTGTTATCAACAAATTACAGTCAGAATTCCCTGAAATGGGTTATCATGATGCCAATGTCATGATTACTGCTCAGCATACTCACAGCACCGCTGGAGGTTATACACAGCATTTGATTTATAACATGACGATACCTGGATTTCAACAGGATATTTATGATCATTACCGGGATGGAATTGTCAAAGCGATTGTAGAAGCAGACAGAAATTTGCAAGATGCTAATATCTTTTACCATAAAGGTGAATTTGACAAAGATGCAGAAGTAGCTTTTAACAGATCTGTTGCACCATATAACGAAAATCCGGAAGTTACAGAGAAAATTGGTTTCAAAAATCGACATTTAGCCGTTGATAGAGAAATGAAACTGCTTAGATTCAATCAAAAGGATGGCAAGCCTATTGGCTCTTTGAATTGGTTTGGTGTTCATACAACCTCGGTCTCCAATAGATATGATAAAGTTTGCTATGATAATAAAGGTTATGCAGCAGATTTTTTTGAAGAGTGGCTAGCAGAACAATACGGACATGAACATAAAATTTGTTCGGGATTTGCTCAGGATGCTACTGGAGATATTAGTCCAAATTTCAACTGGAACCCTAAACTAAGAGAATACCACGGAAAATATAAGGACGATTATGAAAGTGCAGCCTATAACGGCCGTCTTCAATTCAATAAAGCCAAAGAAATTTTTGAGGAATCAGAAAAAGTGGGTGATAATTTAAACGGCGAAATCGATTGCATCCTGGCTTATTTTGATATGACCAATATCGAAATTGCTGAAGATTATACCGCTGGTCTCAAGCGACAAAAAACTGGTCCGGCCTGTATGGGCATGTCTTTTTTAGAGGGGACAACTGATGGTCAGGGTACGCCCAAAGTTATCGGTTCACTGGCAAAACTTTTTATTCATTCGACTAGGGAAGTTGAAATATTATCAGCTAGACTTAGCAGAAATAATAAAAGACAAGTGGAATTACTGGATTATTACAATTCTCAAAGACCCAAAGCTATCGCTATGAATCTCAGCAGAGGGAGTATTGTTATGTTTAAAAAACCTGAAAGACTACTAATTCCAGGATTTATTGACCCAACGGTCAAATATATTAAATATGTCAATAGAGTAGGGAAAGGAGTCAGATCCCCATGGGTCGAGGAAAAACTACCCCTTCAAATTTTTATTGTTGGTCAGATAGCTATAGTAGGTATTCCATCAGAGATAACTACCATTGCCTCTAAAAGATTAAAAAATTCAATCCTCGAAGTATTAAAACAAAGAGGGGTAACAGAAATTATCGTCTCTCCATATGCCAATGGTTACGCCGGATATATTACCACGCCAGAGGAGTACAAGCTTCAGAATTATGAGGGTGGACATACCCTTTTCGGTAGATGGACCTTACCTGCTTATCAGATAAAATTCAAAGAATTGGCAACAGAGCTCCTTAAATTCAAAGATGAAAGAAAATATTTAGGGGTCGAACCTCAAATTTTTGATCAACACGAAATTTGGACAGGTTTTGATGATCCTAAAATTAGAGTTTGGAAAAGATAAACAATGAAATCAAAATATTCTTACTACAAAGAAATTTTAAAGGACGAAAAACTGCCCTTTGCCTATGTCGATTTAGATCTTTTTGATCAAAATATGAATTCGATATTGAGTAGAGCGGACGGAAAGAAAATCAGAATTGCCTCTAAATCCATCAGATCGGTTGAGTTGATGAGGAGAATTCTGGATTATAACAATCAATTTCAGGGGATTATGTGCTACAGCGCATCCGAAGCTCAATGGCTCAGCGGTCTTGGCTTTGATGATCTCCTCGTAGCCTATCCAACTGTTCAGGAAAAGGATGTTTTATCCGTTTTATCAGAAATTAAATTAGGTAAAAACATTTACCTGATGACGGATGCTGCGGAACATCTTGATATGCTTCAAAAAATTGCCGAAAAGGCGGGTCAAGTTTTACCAATCGCAGTGGATCTGGACATGTCCAGTCGTTGGAAATTGTTACATTTTGGGGTTCACAGGTCTCCACTATGGAATATGAAAACCTTGGAACCCTATATCTCAAAATTAAAAAATTGCCCTAATCTTGAATTAAGAGCGGCAATGGGTTATGAAGCTCAGATAGCTGGAGTTGGTAACAATATGAAAGGAAAATTCCTTTTTAATAAACTGATTACACAGCTTCAAAAAAAATCTATTGTCGAAATAGCCAAAAGACGAGCCGAATTGGTCAACACACTAAAAGATAATTTTAACACACTAAAGATTGTGAACGGTGGCGGAACAGGCAGTTTGGAATCTACCGCCAAAGAATCAGCCGTCACAGAACTGACTGCCGGTTCAGGTTTTTATGCTCCGGTACTTTTCGATTTTTATAGTCATTTCAAGCATCTGCCAGCTGCTGGTTTTGCCTTGGAGACTGTAAGAAAACCACAACCTAATATTTATACCTGTCTAGGAGGAGGTTATGTAGCATCAGGAGCAATTGGAATAGAAAAAGTTCCTCTGCCTTATCTTCCGGAAGGAATTAGTTTGACAAATAATGAGATGGCAGGTGAAGTCCAAACACCTATTCAATTCAGAGGAGAATTAAATTTAGGAGATCCTGTTTTTTTTAGACACAGTAAAGCTGGTGAACTTTGTGAACATTTTAATGAGCTCATCCTTATTAAAGAAGGAAAAATTATCAATAAAACAAAAACTTACAGAGGAGAGGGAAACTGCTTCCTGGGTTAAAATATTATAAAATAAAATAATCATTTATTTATGTCAGCAAAATGGCAAAACTGGGCAAAAAATGTGGAATGTAACCCTAAGGAAATTTTAAAACCTTCCACAGAACAAGAGATAATAAACATTATCAACCAAAACAGGGAACAGTCCGGAAGATTAAGGGTCGTAGGAAATGGCCATTCGTTTACTGAGTTGGATGCTACCAATGATACTATGATTAACCTTAGCAATCTTCAGGGATTGATTGATGTTGACAAAGACAATCGGCAGGCTACAGCTTGGGCAGGTACCTCCATTAAAAATTTAAACCATCAGCTTTTTGAAAATGGGTTGAACATCATCAATTTGGGGGATATCGATGTTCAAAGTATCGCAGGAGCCACAGCAACCGGAACACATGGTACAGGAGTGAATTTTGGAAACATCAGTTCTCAGATTGCTGAATTTACAATAGCTACAGCAGATGCGCAGTTGTTAAAATGTTCAGCCACAGAAAATACTGATTTGTTCAATGCAGGTAGAGTATCTTTGGGATCTTTGGGAATTATCACTCAGGTAAAATTAGATTTATCTCCATCTTATAAACTGGAATACCTATCAAAGAAAGCCAGTTTAGAGGACACTTTAAATAAGCTGGAGGAGTACAATGCTTCCAATAGAAATTTCGAATTTTATTGGTTTCCTTATACTCAGACGGTACAATTAAAATTTTCAAATGAAACCAGTTTACCCGTCAAGGATAATAAAACCCTTCGTTATCTGAATCAGCATATTATTGAAAATGGCTTATTTGGTTTGCTTTGTAACATTGGTAAAAATTTTGAAGGAAGCTTTGCCAGCATTTCTAAAATAGTTGCTGCCGGAATAACAACGGAAAGAAAAATCAACCATAGTCATCTTATCTATGCCACTCCCAGAAATGTATTGTTCAAAGAAATGGAGTATAACATTCCAATAGAACATTTCAAAGAAGTGATGAATCGAATCGTTGACAAAATCCATAAAGAGAAATACCGGGTATATATCCCTATCGAATGTCGTTTTGTAAAAGGAGATGATATATGGTTAAGTCCAAGTTGTGGCAGAGATTCAGCATACATGGCTTTCCATGTCGACAATCGAACGCCGCATCAACCTTATTTTAATGATATTGAGAAAATAATGCTGGAATACGGCGGAAGACCTCATTGGGGCAAGATGCATAGTCTTAAATCAGATACTTTTTCTAAATTGTATCCTAAATGGAATGATTTTGTTGATCTTAAGAATAAACTTGATCCTCAAGAGATGTTTTCTAACGATTATGTAAAAGAAATTTTTTCCCGATAAGTATCAAAACATAAATAAGGAACTTAGTTTCTGAATTAGTTGGAATTTTACTAACTTGGATATACCATTTTTCTTTAATGGTTTGGTTTTTTAACAATATAAATTATTTTCATATGTCTAAAATGAAATCAAAATCTCAACCACATCTGGAGTGGACTGAAATGAAGGCTGAAAACTCATGGACGATGTTCAAAGTTATTGCTGAATTCGTTGATGGTTATGAGAGAATGAATAAGATTGGTCCTTGTGTTTCTATTTTTGGATCTGCTAGAACAAAACCTGAGCATAAATATTATCAAACAGCTGTTGATATTGCTAAATTATTGGTCGAAGAAGGTTATGGTGTCATCACTGGAGGTGGACCAGGTATCATGGAAGCCGCCAATAAAGGAGCAGTAGAAGCTCACGGTGCCTCTGTCGGTTTAAATATCGAACTACCATTTGAGCAAGGTCATAATCCTTACCTCGATGAGGATAAAATCTTCAACTTTAAGTACTTCTTCATCAGAAAAGTAATGTTTGTTAAGTATGCCCAGGCACTGATTGTTTTACCGGGTGGATTTGGAACAATGGACGAACTTTTTGAGGTGCTGACTTTAAAACAGACTAAAAAAATGGCACCAATTCCAATTATTCTTGTCGGTTCTGATTTTTGGACAGGACTCAAAACCTGGATTAAAGAGGTGATGCTGGAGGATTTTGGAAATATTGGTGCAGGTGATTTGGATCTAATGCCAATTACAGATGATCCGAAAGAAGTAGTGCAGATCATCAATGACTTTTACGCTCATGAAGCGCTCAAACCAAAATTAGATTTGGGATAAAATTGAAAAGGATTGCTAGATGGCAGTCCTTTTTTATTGAACTTTCCAACTGATTTTTTTTCGGCAGCTTTCACACATGAAATTGTTTTCATAATCCATTGCTCTACCCTTGGCATCATTCATAAGACATTTGACATCAGCCTCACAATGTGGAATATTCAGTGTGTGCCCAATCTCATGGATAGCGGTATTTACAAATCGATCTGATCTGTTTTTACCCATTCTGAAATTCGAGACGATGCAAGCCCGGCCATTCATACCACCTAATCCCCAAACGCCCCAGTTTTTGTAAACAACACCATTGAGCTCTCGCTCTTTAACACTGATATCTAAACTTGTCAACATCAAAATTTTACCCTTCTTGTCTTTGTGAGTTTTTTTGATGATTTTCAAAATTTCACTGGCATCGTACTTGTTGAGATTTTTAACCTTGGTTTCAGTCAAAATTTTAGTTGGAGGCAAAATGCTAACCTTTGCAGCATAAAAATTTTCTAAATTCTCCTTGATCTCCTCAACAGTTGACGAATCAATCTTTCCCATGACGGTTATGAATACATTCCTCTCCTCCACCTTAGGTTTGAAAATTTTTATCCCATTTTGTTGTTTACTATCAACAGGTATGTTCCATATTAAAAATGGAATAGTAGCAATTATTGCAATGAAAGCTACAATCAGGGCAGTTTTTTTCATCATTTGGTTTTTTTATTTAAAAACGCATAATGAAGAAATTTATTTTGTAGAATAGTATCTCAAACTTTCAAATATCAAATCGGAACTAACCTCTACATCATACTCCGCTTTTCCAATTTTTTTTAATAATGAAAATTTAAATAGACCTTTTGAGTTTTTCTTATCCTGCTCCAGGAAATTAAGAATGTCAGGAAAATAATCTTCTTTAATGACAACATCATCAAAATAAGGGCGGATAAATTTTGTAATTGTATCCAATTTTTCAAATTTTAAACCAAGAATTTTAGTTGAGATATAAGCCTCGCATATCATTCCTAAGGCTACTGCTTCGCCATGTTTTAAAGGAGTTTCAGTTTCCAGAAAATAACTTTCCAGCGCATGTCCAATACTATGTCCAAAATTTAAAATTTTTCTAAGAGATTTCTCGTAAGGATCAATAGAAACTATTTCTTTTTTGACTTGCAAAGATTTTTTTAGAACTGCATCCCAATCAATATTTTCAAAAGAAGTTGAAGTAATATATTTCCATAAACTTTTGTCATAAATAAGAGCATGTTTAATAACCTCTGCAAAACCACTTAATAGCTCTCTATTATTCAGCGTCTTAATGAAATCAGGATAAATAAAAACTGCTCTTGGCTCAGCAAATAATCCTACTGCATTCTTAATATTTCGAAAATCAATCCCTAGTTTTCCACCAATTGAGGCATCCACCATTGAGAGTAGGGTAGTAGGAATGTGAATAAAGTGAATTCCTCTTTTATAGGTCATTGCCGTAAAACCACCCATGTCAGTAATGACACCGCCACCCAGGTTGATCAATAGGCTATTTCTGTCAGCTTTGCCATTCAACAACTCTGTCCATATTTGTTGACAGCTTTCAATGTTTTTATTGATTTCGCCGGACGCTATTTCAATAATATTTAAATCAATCTTTCCGGATAAAGCTTTTTCCAAAATCGGTAAACAATGTTTTTTACTATTTTCATCTACCAAAATAAAAATGGAGCTGTAATTAGATTTACTTAGAAGATCTAATAATTTATCAAAGCTGGCAGTTTCAAATTTATAAGAGGTCATGAGATTGGAAATTATTTCGACAAAACTAATTAAATTTCCAGCCTAATTTAAAATTTATTTCCGGTAAAAAAGTGTAGGGTTTGTATTGAATTTTAAATAATTCAAAGTCTTGATTACCTATAACACGTACATGTAAAGCAATATATGGAGCCAGGTATAATTTTTTTGTCAAGAAAAAATTATATCCGGCCGTATAGGAGAATACGACACTTTGATAATCAAATTCTTTGTAAGGATATTTTTTAAATTTTGTCTGCCAAATACTAAGTGCCGGTCCGGTATAAAATCCTTTCAGGTCTTTATTTAAATAAAAATCAAAGGCAATCTGTGTCGTATTGATTCGTTCTTGCTGGACACCGTTAATTGAAATTCTTTCTGGAATTTTTGCCATGCTTCGGTTGAATCTTACTCTGCAATTATGCATCCCTAGGTAGGCGCTTAAAGAATATCCTTTGAATGAAAATGCTAGAAAATCGACTTCTAAACCATAGTGTAGCGGATGATAGGAGGAGGGTAATTCTTGAGATTTTAAGCCTTGATTACCAAGTAAAAAACAAATAGAAAAAAGTAAAAATGACTTCATGCCTAAATTTTAATAATTAGGCGAAGCTATTATTTCAGCCAAAAAAAAAAGCTGTCTTACATCAGTAAAACAGCTTTAAAAAAATGACTATTGATAATATTATCTGAAAATGATTTTTTGTTGCACACTTGGATATTTTTTGTTCTCAAATTGCATGCTCAAAACATAAAAACCCGGAGCTAAATTATTTCTTTCAATAACTGTAGTTGTTTCACTGATATTGTTCATTCTGTAAACTTCCTGACCTAACTGATCGTATAGAACAACATCATAATTAGAAGGCAATTCACTTAATTTCAATACCAATTTATCAGTTGCTGGATTAGGGAATACTGAAGTTTCAACATTTGAAATGCTTTCGTTAGAAGCAGCTACACCACAAATTAAATTATGTAAAAACAAGTGAGTATTGTCATAAACTGTATCACGCCACACTGTACTATTCAAATAGCTGACATGATTGGTGCTATTCGGAATGGTAATTAGACCGTTAGTAAGTCCTAATTGATTGGCAACATCAGTGATGGTACTGCTGCCTTCAACATAGATAATATCAAGAAAAAAACCAAGTATGCTTATAGAAGCATAATCCTGTCCATAAGGAACAATTTGATCGCCGTCATCATGAACACTGAAAACAGGAGGATCATTGGCATCCATCCAGTTTGATCGTGCTAGGGCACCTGAATAATTTACAACTGCCTGTACTTCTGAGCTATATTGATAATTATTGCTAGAGTTTCCTTCAAAACCACCATTGTTATTGATAGCTGTTAAGAAATATCCTGGAATATTATCCGTGCTATCAACATATCCAACATGTAGCGCTGTAATAGCTCCGGCAGAAACACCGCCAGCCACTATGAAATTTGGATCAATTCTATAAGGATTACCATTGGCAGCATCCTCTCTTAGTTTTCTAACAGAAGCCTTCATATCCATCATTGCCTTGATGGCAACATCTGCGAAAACAGTAGAATCTGGGATCGGGAAAGACGGGCCGTCGTAAATTCTGTAATCGATTGCAACAGCTACAAATCCACGTTGAGCAGATTGATGGCATTGTTGGGATAATTGTGCTCTATTTCCACCAATAAAACTTCCGCCAAAAGCGTAAACGATCACTGGTCTGTTGCTCAGAGTATCTCCGGCCGGTTCATAAATATCCATAAAAAGTTCTTTGTTAGCTCCGCCGGGAGTTGTATTCTCTCCAAACTTGATAGCAAAAGTAGTATCGACGCTGTTGAAAACAACAGAACGGTACCTAACGCCATCACAGCCATTTTGAGAGTACAAAAAGGCTTGAATAAACAAAAGTAAAAACAAGGTAAGTTTAGTTCTCATGATTTCGGTTTTAATATATTAACTTATTCAAATACAATTTTTCTGGTTATGTTTCTTTTTGTATCCATATCATAAATATTCAAGAAATACATTCCGGCATTCAGATCTTTTCTCTCTATAGTAAAATAATGATTTCTTAATAACTGGCCATTCATGTTGTATAGTGAGATGAGATATCCGGATATATTTTCAGTCATTTCGACAAAAATCTGGTAGTCAGCAGGATTTGGAAATATCTTTACGTTGCCCAATTCTACACTGTTTACAGAGGACTGAAGACCACATATCAAATTGTGTAAGAAAATATGAGAGTTCGTAATGATAGAATCTTTATATGGATCATTATTGCCAAAATAAGAAACATGTCCTCCACTATTGACTTTAACAATCATATCACTTGGAATTGAAAGTTGTCTAGCTCTGTTTTGAATCGTTTGACTACCCTCCAAATAAATAATATCTAAAGTTATTGGGCCCAGTATCGGAACTGTAAAATTGATCGCAGCATAAGCATTTCCAAAAGGAACAGTTTGATCACCGTCATCATGAACAGAAAAAACTGGTGGGTCATTACTGTCAATCCAGGAACTTCTTGCGATGGCTCCCGAATAATTCAAAACTGCTTGAACTTCTGAACTGTACAGATAATTATTGCTTGAATTTCCTTCAAAACCACCATTATCGTTTATAATGTCAATAAAGTGTTGAGGAATAGCATCGCTGCTGTCGACCATGGCGGTATGCATAGCGGTGATGGCTCCAGAAGAAACACCACCCGCAACGATAAAGTCAGGATGTACTCTGTAAATATTATTGGTAGCAGCTAATTCTCTGATTTTTCTGACAGCAGCCTTCATATCTCCGGCAGCTTTCAAGGCTACATCAGCAAAGTCCAAAGAGTCTGGGATAGCCAGCCTGTCATAGGTTCTGTAATCGATTGCCACAGCGACAAATCCTCTCAAGGCAGATTTGTGACACAATTCAGATAGTTGATTACGGTCTCCTGTAACATAAGTGCCACCAAAAGCATATATGATTACGGGTCTTCTACTTAATGTATCACCAACTGGTTGGTAGATATCCATAAACAATTCCTTGTTCAGCCCACCAGGAGTGGTATTCTCTCCAAATTTAATAGCAAATGTTGTATCTACAGCATTGAAAATTTCAGATCTGTATCTCAATCCATCACATCCATATTGTGCATGGATCAGTGCAGACAAACACGAAAACATAAGAATTGTCAAGATTTTTTTCATATAGTCGGATTTAAGGTAAACAGTTGAAATATAAAAATATTAAATTTTTATTAAATATGAGTTAAATAATTAAAAACTAAAAAGGGGCACATTGAATAAATGTACCCCTTTAGTATAAATAGTTATAAATTGTAATCTAAAAATCCATACCCAGTGAAAGATAAACTCTTGGTGTTTGAATTTGACCTGTTTCGATCCCCCAGGCATAGTCAAGCCTCATAAAGTAGCCAAGGAAGATGGTCCTTAATCCAAATCCTGCCCCCTGAACAATTGGACGTCTGAAATAGTTAACCCGCACTCTTATCGGAGAAACTACTGAGCTACCTGATCCTGGATCTATCAAGGTGCTATTCATAGGGTTATCTTTCGAGAAAGGTGAAAAACCCTGCCAGGCAGAACCAATGTCATAAAAGCCAACTAACTGTAAGTTGCGGAGCAGAACATTACTGGGTTGATTTCTTGTAAGGTATTGGGTTACTGGAATTCTGATTTCAGCGTTTATCAAAAGGAAATTATTGCCATTTCTGATATTGCTCTGAAATCCTCTGAGAGGTGTAGCTATAACTTGATAGGTAAAATTACTGGCATCAGGCAATGGAATGGTTTCGTTAAATCTTGGGAATAACCAATTTTCCATTCCACCCATC
This sequence comes from Saprospira sp., assembly GCA_044372845.1. Lineage (GTDB taxonomy): Bacteria > Bacteroidota > Bacteroidia > Chitinophagales > Saprospiraceae > Saprospira. The sequence goes on from JBILRD010000007.1 coordinate 13,445, forward strand.
GAATAGAGCATTTTATATTTACCGAAGGAGGCAGCGCCTACACCTCTGAAAGCAAAAACCGTTTTATTGTCAAAACTGATATAATGTCTGGCGTCAAAACCCACGACAAATGTCGGCTTTAGAATACTGATTTTGTATTGATCGTCTATAGTATTTGATTCAATATTTTGGAAATAATCAGCATAAAATCTTGCCCTGGTACCTTTTCTGGCATTTAGAAGTAACGGAATGCTATTGTCAAAAATATATTCCGCTCTGATGCCTGCCTGAGAAAAATTATAAACAGGAACAGATAAGCTGTTTCGATTTTCAGAAATGATGGCAACCTTGTCAGTTTGGTAGCTTAGAGTCCCTTGAACACTGCTGAATTTTGACAATGGATACCTGAATTCTGCCATCACCATATGCTTGATATTTCTTCCTCTCGCTGGCCAATCATCACCTGTCAGCGTATCTGTTATGACATAGTTGTCCATTCTACCCCTTCTGTAAATGGATATTTTTTTATCGAGTCGATGTTTTCTGTCCTCAAAAGAGAGAAAATATTCCATGCCGTTTAGATTTACTGGCATTCGGATACCGACGTCCAATTTATAATCCTCAAAAATATCGGTAAAAGAAGTCTTTGCAACCAGTCCTAAATTTGGAAATCTGTAGTTATTACCAAAAAATAAATCCATACCCCAAAACAAAGGAGTATTATCCAGTTGAAAAGTTAGCTCATCGACTTTGAAGATGTTTTTATATTTTGTTTTTCTGTCAGAACTGTATAGTACAGGTTTTGGACTATCTTTTACCAGCCTTTCTTCTGGCTTACTAATCGATACATTCTCTTTATTTTCATTTAGAATATTGACATTGTTCAACGAATCATTGTTTGTAACGACTTCATCAGTTTTTTTCGGATTAATGACTTCTTTGAACTCGCTCTGGAACATATAATTATCAATATCTACCTTGGTAGTATCTATGGATTTGATTGGTGATAATTCCTTGCTGCTGTCTTTTTTTACATCGATAATATTGCTGTCAATTTCTTGATTAACTTTTTCCAATTCCTCAGCAATCTGTTTTTCGATGACCTTTTTATCTTCAATTTTCTTGTTTACCTTGTTGTTGTCAGTTTCAGAAATTAAGCCTGCCTGTCTTTCTTGAATTAGTCTGAATTTTGTTTTTTCAGGAGTAGATGCACGATCTATTTTTAGCTCTCGGACAAAAATATGGTAACGGCCATCTCTGTAAATCAAATCTGCCACTAAGCCATTTTTAGAGACTGTTTGTTCGAGTATATTCCTGCTGTAATTGGTATTGGAATAATTATTACAATAAATACTATATACAGGTTCCATAATCGTACTATCCACCTCACTCATATCTCCAGAGTAGGAAGAATCTCTGGCTAAAGCAATTCTCTCTCCTCCTTTTTTGATAATTACACTTTGATAATAATCCAGTGCAGTATCCAAATTTCCTACAAAACGATTACTGATACCATTGTCATCACTCAAGAAAGAAAAGTATTCAGAATTGACTGCTTGGGGATTCTTCTCGTTACTTAGAACATTGGAAGTCAGCTTTATAATATTACCCTCGCTGTTTCCAATTTCATAATAAAACAAATCGAATTGACCATCCGGTAATTTATCGCTATTGGTAGTTTTTAGTTTCGATTCAGGACGATTGGAAGAAAAAATAATCCCGGATTTCCCATTTAGTTTTACTTCAGTAGCGTCGATGTCATCCCATTTATCATTGGTCAAAGGCCTGACCTCAGACCCCTTGTATAGATAGAGATTCGAATATCCTCTGTTGAATCCGGATAGTAACAGGTCTCCATTTTCCATTTGAGAAGCACTTGTAACTGTTTCTAATCCTTTTATCTGTTTGTTATTTTCTTTCGATTTTGGATTGCTGACATCAATATCAGATATGTAAATCTTCTCGGCTTTTTCAAAAATAATCTGGATATTCTTACTGTTATTTTTCCAACATAAAATCGGATAATTGCTATTCACATCTTCGGTATAGTCTTTTACCCCACCTGACCAGATTGTACTGATTTTTTTTGTTTCAATCTGGTATAATTTAACCCATTGCTCCCCTTTCAAATGTTCTGAATAAACCAAGTATTTACCATCAGGACTAATTTTAATTTGCTTTACTTCTGCATTCTTTTTATGGTTAAATTCCAGCTCTCCGGCATTTGGAAAAAGTCTGCCCTTGTTGTCTTCATTGTATCTTCCGGTATAAAAATTGTACCAGTTAGTGCCTGCTATTGTGTAAAATGTTGCGCCAAAAACATAGAGAAATCCACTTTCAACACTTCGATTGACTCGAGTAAGGTATAACAGATTGGAGATAGAAGCAGAGCCATGGTTTCTGGCTATGTAATGAAACAAAGATTGTCCAGCAAGTACTGGTCTTTCGCCCGCTAGTTCAAGGAAATTATCATATTTTTTTGAAAAAATAGCATCTCTTAATTCATCGTCCAATTTGCTATTCCACTCTTCGGTACAGTATGCCAAAAGACCTTCGGTGTACCATTCAGGCAGATTCAATAGAACAGAATTTTGAACTAATTCCTGAAGATTACTACCAAAAAGCATTCTGTTTAAGATAGATCTGGCGATTCCCTCTCTGATTTGTTTGTTCAAATTCTGATGGTTACCGTCAAAGTAGATAAGAATTTTATTATCCAGTAATTTGGTGTTACCGGCAATATTCATGGAGGGTGATGCTAAACCGACATTACTTTGTTCATAATCACTGAAATCACTGTAAATGATAATTTCAATTTTTTGACGGACCTGATACTCTAAAATTGCTTTGATCTCCTGATATCCTGATTCCGCCAATGGTACGGCATAGTGCATTAAATTTTCATTGTCCTCGGTAAATGAAAATGAGAAATTGGGTGATTCATAGCGCAACCATTTAAACTTTTCATACTGAATTCTATTTTGACCAAAAGGAGTATTCACCAATTGAGCATTCAATCCTATGGTGAATAACAATATACTTGCAACTATGCTAAAAAAACGGTTAATTTGCATACAAATCTAAAATGCTAATTCTAATAGGGCTAGATCAGAATTACTCGAAAAAATTAATCTAAAGTAACGTTTTTTTGATATTATTTGGCGATAATCTGCCCGATTTCTTAAAATTGATTTAAATCAACATTACATAATTTTAACAGATGATCAAGATAGAAAGTTTTGTATTTAATATGTTCTATGAAAATACATTTGTGGTCAGTGACGATAGCAA
>JBILRD010000219.1:0-4529 GCA_044372845.1 Saprospira sp.
TGTAAGAGTCAACTTTATTTAAACAGTATAAGACTTGCTGCTATATGTAAAATTGTCACTATTGATAAACAAACATAAAATCATATTTCAAGAAAAAAAATATTTTTATTCTAGAAATTTACTTCTAAAAACATACATTTTAGAGGTTAAAACTTCATAAAATAGGTAACAACCACATTATTTAATTTTATAATTATTTTTATTAAAATGAGATCAGTTTTTTTTACATTATTTGTATTCATTAGTTTTTCTATTCACGCACAATGGATTGAAAAAGATATAAGGGTATCAGGACAACTTGTTACTAATTTAAAGTCGATGTATTTTGTCAATGATAGTACTGGATGGGTTGTAGGTAATGCTACCTCTACCTCAAAAATATTAAAAACAACAGACGGAGGAAATACATGGGCCTACCAAAATGTTGGTTCTTTTGGAGATCTAGATAATGTTTATTTTGTTAATGAAAATATTGGATTTGCAACAGGTGACATTCTACCTTTTTTAAAAACAACAGATGGTGGAATTACTTGGACTTCAGTACCTATTATACCAGGATCTGACTTCAGACCAAGTTATTTATCCAAATTTTATTTTATTAGTGATTTAATTGGTTTCTACACCACTAGTAATGCAATTTATAAAACTACTGACAGTGGTGCAACATGGACTCAAGTTCTTCAAAATCCTGTTAATCCCATATCCAACATTGATTTCAGTAGTGTAGTAAGTAATGGACTTGCTGTTTGTTTTGCTGGTTCGGTTTATAAAACTACTGATACAGGTGGTACTTGGCAATTAGTTCCTTCATTTACAAGTTCATATCTTTACGGTGTTTCTCATACCAGTTCAGATATTATAGTAGGAGGAGAACAAGGTTTATTTAAAAGTTCTAACTCAGGTGTTAGCTGGTCCTCTATTACTCTTTCTCAATCAACACCACCTAATGGTTTCATATCTGTTACATTTGCATCTGATAGTATTGGTTTTTGCGGAGGTTCTCCTTATGAGATATTTAAAACTACAGATGGAGGAAATACCTGGAATTTTCAGACATCATTTCAAGACATTTACAATCCAAATATTCAAATGGTGAATGATACTTTAGGGTACATACTTGCAGATCCTAACACTGGAAAATTTTACAAAACTACCAATGGGGGTGAAACAGTTACCACATCAGTTTCAAATTTTGACTCAAAAAATACAGATATCTTAGTATACCCTACATTTTGCAATGATGTTTTAACAGTTGTTTGTGACAATTCAAATGTTGGGTCAGATTATAAAATTATCAATCAAAACGGAGTATCTGTTTTGGAAGGAAAATTAGATTTAAACAATAATACTATAAATACTGACAAGTTATCTTCAGGAAATTATGTTTTTGTCATTTATGGCAAGCAAGTACAATCGACAAAAATATTCAAGACTAAGTAAGTGAAGTTTATAACGCTCTGCTAATTGGTGATTTTTTAGCGTGAAAGACTTTTGTACTAAAAAAATTATTTCAAATGAATAACAAAATTAAGGCCTATAAGTATTTGAAAAAGTAGTTTCTATCTCAATTATTTTTTTTGATTTTTTTATTCTTTTTTTAATTTCTGGTCAATCATCCCTCAAAAGATTTACAGCATTTTTTTCAGTAGTTCTGGTCTATAAAGTTTTATTGAAATCAATGAAAATTGGAAAAAAAATAATTACTTACTTATTGAATAATAAACATTATTAAATTGTAAATACTAACATATTTCAATTGTTTATTTAAAACTATTCGTAAATTTAAAAAATGCAATAGGACTGTACCAAAAGAAATGATTTACTCATCTTTGGAAAGTTTTGTAGCTTGTATAAACTGCTTAGCCTACATTGATGTGGCGCTACAAAAACTATACTTTTGACAGGCGAAATCCGAAAAGCCTTATGAAAAGAGTAGGAAAAATTAAAAACCCAAAAAGATGACAAAAAACAAATCTAAACCCATTTTACTGCTGGCGACAGGAATGCTATGGGCGGGTATTGCTCAAGCCCAGGAATCTGCCAATGCCTCAGGTGGAGATGCTACAGGTAGCGGTGGAACCGTTGCTTATAGCATAGGGCAAATAGTCTATACCACCCACACAGGCTCAAATGGCTCTGTAGCGCAAGGTGTGCAACAACCCTACGAAATATCAATTGTAGCGGGAGTAGAAGACCATCAAATAAGCCTTAACCTGAAGGCCTTCCCTAACCCAACGACCAATTACTTAACGCTAACTATTGACAATATTGAACTTTCAAACCTGAATTTTCAATTATTTGACATTAGCGGAAAATTACTCGAAAGCAAAAAAATAACTAACACAACCGAAATTATCCATATGGAAAATTTACCAAGTGCAACCTATTTTTTGAGTGTAACTAACAACAATAAAGAATTAAAAACATTTAAAATCGTTAAATACCAATAACCATGAATAAAATTTATTTAATTGCAGCAGGGCTATTATTATCGGCAAGCCTTTTTGCTCAAGCGCCACAAAAAATGAGTTACCAAGCTGTAATTCGTAACAGTAGTAATGCACTAGTACCATCAACATCTGTTGGTATGCAAATAAGCATATTACAAGGTTCAGCATCCGGTACAGCAGTATATGTAGAAACCCAAACAGTGAGTACCAACGCCAATGGTCTAGTAAGTTTAGAAATTGGAAGCGGAACAGCTGTTACAGGTACATTCGCAGGTATTAACTGGGCTACAGGTCCTTATTTTATTAAAACAGAAACCGATCCAACTGGCGGTACTGCTTATACAATAGTTGGCACAACTGAACTAATGAGTGTGCCTTATGCATTATTTAGTGCAAACGGAACGCCAGGTCCTGATGGACCACAAGGACCTCAGGGACCTGCTGGTGTTGACGGACCTCAAGGACCACAAGGACCTGCTGGTATTGACGGACCTCAGGGTCCTGCTGGTGCAAATGGTACAAATGGACAAAGCGCCTATGATGTTGCAGTTACAAATGGATTTGTTGGAACTGAAGCACAATGGTTGACATCACTTCAAGGAGCTACAGGTGCTACTGGACCTCAAGGACCTGCTGGTCTTGACGGAGCAATAGGTGCTACTGGTCCTCAAGGACCTGCTGGTGCAACTGGTTTAACTGGACCTCAAGGTCCTGCTGGTGTTGACGGAGCAATTGGTGCTACTGGTCCTCAAGGTCCTGCTGGTGCAACTGGTTTAACTGGCCCTCAGGGTCCTGCTGGTGCTACAGGTCCTCAAGGTCCTGCTGGTCTTGACGGAGTAAATGGTGCTCCAGGTGCTACTGGCCCTCAAGGACCTGCTGGTGTTGACGGAGCAGTTGGTGCTACTGGTCCTCAAGGACCTGCTGGACCAGTTGCTGGATCAGATACCCATATTATTTTTAACAATGCAGGTGTTGCAGGTGGATCTGCGAACAATACTTGGAACAACACTTCAAATACGCATACTGTTACTGGTACTTCTGTTACAACAAATGAGCGTGTAACTTCATTAGCAGGTACTGGCAATCGTCCTGTTTCAGCAGATGCGAGTGGTAACTTAATCGTTGGTGCTGCAGGTGTAACTGGAACTGGTACAACAAATTATATTACGAAATTTACAAATGGCGCAACAGGGGTGATTGGAAATTAATTGTTTCAAGACAATGGAACAAGTACTTCTGTAGGATCAACTACTCCTGCAACTATTTACCAATTGTATGCATATCGTCAACAATTAACTGCAAGTGGTGACGGACAAAACACTCTTATGGGATACCGTACTCGTGACTCTCAAAACGATGGTACTGGATATTCACAAATTGCTACTAATTCAGCAACTTCAGGATACAACTTCTGGGGAGATGTATACACATTTGGAGTGTCAGGTCATAACTACAATGACTATTCACGTACAGGTGGTGTTCTAGGAGCAGAGGTTAACGGATTATATTGGGGTTCTTTAGGTTACAGAAGCTCTGGTTTACTTAATTACGGTGTTTATGGTTCTTCTGCTTATACAAGTGGTGCCGGATTTTTACCAACTACTGAAAAAGCTGGTATTGGTGGTGGTTTCTTTGGATCTATGATTGGTTCTGTAACAAAAGGACAAATTATTGGTCAATTGAACTCTGGTGAATTGTTTGCATCTTACAATAATGGCAACACTTACACAACTGGTAAAAATGTTGAATTAGTTGGTGCTGAAGGTCAAGCAAAACAAGCAGTTTATTCAGTTACTTCTTTAGATGCTAAAATCTACAACAACGGTTCTGCTCAATTGGTAAATGGTCAAGCTTACATCGCTTTTGATGCAAATTACAAAGCTTTGTTAGGTGAGAACCCAACTGTAACAGTATCTCCAAATGGAAACTGTAATGGTGTTTATGTTGCTTCTGTTGATAAAAATGGTTTCACTGTAAAAGAAATGAACAACGGTACTTCAACTGTTGCACTTTCTTGGATCTCTGTTGGAAATCGTGTTGATAACAGAATGGAAGAGGCTACTAGAATGGTTTCTTCTC
>JBILRD010000220.1:0-4516 GCA_044372845.1 Saprospira sp.
TTCATTTCCCCAGGACCAATAATATATAATTGTTCGGCCTCATGAATAGCTTCAAAGACATTCTTCATGAATTTTTTTGAATAATCTTTCTTCCTGTCTGCTATTGTCTTTTCAAGATTGTTGTGTTGTATTCCAACAAAATAACCCCTGATAGCTTCTCCCTCATGGTAATAAGCTTCATCTAAATCGGAGTTAATTTCATTGATGGATGTTTTTCCGTGATCGAGTTTTACGACTATAGCTTTATGGCCATCCATCCAAACGCCAATTTGATTTACATTTTTCTTCTCCATAAAATTATTTTTAAATTACTATCAAATATTTACAGCAGTAAAATTAGCTATAGATAGGTTTGAATTTTATGACTTTAAAAAGCAAACAATCTAATTTTTATCATTATTCAAGCTGTTTAAAATTATTTTTATGGATTCTATTGTTTACGACTTTCAAATAATTATTGATTAGAAGTGATCTGCTTTTTTGAAAGCAAAAAAAGGATATAATATTTAAAATGAAATTATTTTGCTTACATGTTTAAATTATTTGCTTAAATAATTGTCGTTTTCTTTAGATAACCCTAATTTTGTATAAATACACTAATAATCACATAACCCATCTCTACCCAAACTATGAATAGTGTCGTTACTCAAAGATTCATTAACTGTCACAATAAATTAAAAAAAGACCAGAGGGTTAAATCAAGCAGGCAGTTTGCTATGTACTTGGAATATCTTCCTCAAAGTTTGAGTGAGATTTTAAAAAACAGGAGAGATGTAACCATAGAATTATTAAGAAAGGCGATTGAGGTTTATCAAATGAACCCGACTTACCTTTTTACAGGGGAGGGACCCTTGTTTTTGAAGGATGAGGACCATAAAAATTTCAAGGTCTTGACCATTGTGACTGATGCTCATAATGATGAAAAAATTGTACATGTTCCAATTCCTGCTCAATCGGGTTATGCTTCCGAGTCATCTGACCCAAAATTTATTCAAGATTTACCAACCTATACTTTACCGGATTATAAGTATAAAGTGGGCACTCATCGTTCATTTGATGTTTCTGGAGATAGTATGGAGCCGACTCTTTTTGAGGGGGACAAAGTTGTATGCAGTTATTTAGAGCCAAGTCTTTGGGAAAATTCCATAAAAGACAGTTATGTGTATGTCTTTGCTACCAAAGGGGATGTTATTGTAAAAAGGGTAGTCAATAGAATAAAAGAAGCTAAGTCTTTAATGTTGATTTCGGATAATGCTTATTATGAACCATACGAGATCAAATTAAATGAGATAAATGAAATTTGGTATGTAAGAGCTAAAATCAGCCCTTTCTTACCTTCTCCCTCCAATCTTAAAAGTGTACTTAGAGACGAAATTGATGAATTAAGGAAAACAATTCAAAATCAATCTAAAATCATTGAGAATCTTTATAAAACAATTGAAACCTTAGTAAATAAACCATAGGATCTTTTTTAGCATTAAATTTATAAGCTAAATTCTTTTTGAAAAAATTACCTTTTAGAATTCTTTATATCGACTAAAACCTTACTTTTGCGGCAAAGTGAAACGTTATGAAATCATCGACTAAATATATATTTGTTACCGGAGGCGTTAGCTCATCATTAGGTAAAGGAATCATTGCTGCCTCTCTGGGAAAATTACTCCAAGCTCGAGGATATACTGTAACAATACAAAAGTTAGACCCATATATCAATGTTGATCCAGGCACTTTGAATCCTTATGAACATGGCGAGTGCTACGTGACCGAGGATGGTGCTGAAACAGATTTAGATTTGGGGCATTATGAAAGGTTTTTAAATATTACCACTTCACAATCGAATAATCTTACAACAGGAAGAATTTATCAAACGGTTATCAACAAAGAGAGGGCAGGTGATTATCTTGGCAAAACTGTTCAAGTTGTTCCTCATATTACCGATGAAATCAAGAGAAATGTAACATCTTTTGCTCAAAATGGCAATTATGACATAGTGTTGGTAGAAATCGGCGGAACGGTTGGTGATATTGAATCTCTTCCATATATCGAGGCCATCAGACAGATGAAATGGGAAATGGGCAAAAATAATTGTGTTAATATTCATTTAACTTTAATACCGTATCTTAAAGCCGCTGGAGAATTAAAAACTAAACCAACTCAACATTCTGTAAAGGAATTATTAAGTTCCGGTATTCAACCTGATATACTTGTTTGCAGGACAGAACATACACTTTCAGATGATTTAAGAAAAAAACTGGCATTGTTTTGTAATCTCGATTTTGATTCTGTCATAGAAGCCAGAGATGCTGAGTCTATTTATCATGTTCCCTTGCTTATGTTGGAAGAGCAATTGGACATCTCTGTTTTAAACAAGTTAAAACTCTCAGATAATCACGAACCAGAATTGGATAAGTGGAAATCTTTCCTCAAGTCGTTGAAAAACCCTATTGGTGAAGTAACTATAGGTTTGGTTGGTAAATATGTTGAACTTCAGGATGCTTATAAATCTATACTTGAGGCATTTGTTCATGCTGCCGTAGCAAATAATTTCAAGGTAAATCTAAAATATATTCACTCTTCAAATATTGATGAAAAGAATATTTCAGAAACGTTGAAAGACCTTTCGGGTGTCATTGTAGCACCAGGTTTTGGAGAAAGAGGTATTGAAGGTAAGATTATTACAATAAAATATCTTAGGGAAAATAATATTCCATTTTTAGGTATTTGCCTTGGTATGCAATGTGCCGTGGTTGAATTTGCACAAAATGTATTAGGTTTTAAGTCAGCCGCTTCAACTGAAATGAATCCAAATACCGAGTATCCTGTTATTGATATGATGGCCGATCAAAAGAAAATCATGAACAAGGGCGGTACGATGAGATTGGGTTCATATCCATGTCATTTGAAAGAAAACTCTTTGGTGAAAACGGTGTATAATAGTAGTCAAATCAATGAACGTCATAGACATAGATTTGAATTCAATAACAAATATTTAGACAAATTTGAGCAATATGGAATGATTGCAAGTGGTGTTAATCCAGATTCAAATCTTGTTGAGATTGTTGAAATTCCTAGTCATAGATGGTTCGTTGGTGTACAGTTTCATCCAGAATATAAAAGTAGGGTAGAAGAACCTCATCCTCTTTTTGTTAGTTTCGTTTCTGCTTGTATTCAATACGATAAAGATATCTGATTTTTATATAACGACAATTGACATAAAAAAACCTCTCGCAAATTACTTGTCGAGAGGTTTTCTTTATAATTATATTTTGTACTAAGCTTCTGCGGGAATTGATTTGAATACATTTACAACTTCTCTGACAGCTTCAGCAGAACTGTTCAATAAATTCATTTCATCAGCATTAAGATTTAGTTCAATGATCTGTTCGATGCCATTAGAACCTAATTTTACAGGTACGCCTAAACATAAATCATTTATACCGTATTGACCTGTCAATAAAGCGCAACAAGGGAAAACTCTTTGTTCATTTCTAACAATAGCAGAAACCATTTGAGCTGCAGCAGCACCGGGAGCATACCATGCTGATGTACCCATCAGTTGAACCAGTTCCCCACCACCGTTTTGAGTACGTTTGATAATGGCATCTAATTTGTCTGCATCAATCATTTCAGTTACAGGAATACCGGAAACCGTTGTGTATCTTGGAAGTGGAACCATCGTGTCACCGTGACCGCCCATAAGTACTGCTTGGATGTCTCTGACGGAAACATTTAATTCCATAGATAAGAATGCTCTGTATCGTGCTGTGTCTAATATCCCTGCCATTCCGATTACTCTGTTAGGAGCAAGGCCAGATTGTTTTAGCACTGCATAAGTCATTACATCTAATGGATTAGAAACAACTATAATGATTGGATTTTCGGAGTATTGTAAAATCTGCTCAGTAACTGAAACAACGATTTTTGCATTGATAGCAATTAAATCATCTCTGCTCATGCCGGGTTTTCTTGGTAAACCAGCTGTAATAACAACGATGTCAGAGTCAGCGGTGTATCTGTAATCGCTGGTCCCAATTACGCGAGTACTGTATTCACCAATAGGGGCTTGTTGATAAATGTCTAAAGCTTTACCTTGAGCCATTTCACCTTTAAGGTCTATTAATACGATTTCGTTCACAATATTGTCATGAGCTAATACGTCAGCAACGGTAGCTCCAACATTTCCTGCACCAACAACGGTTACTTTTTTCATGTTTTATGAATTTATAGATTAAAATAATATTTGAATAATTGATATATCTAATGCAATTTTCGTGCAAAAATCGTTTTTTTTTCTGTTGAAACGAAATAATATTTTATATTTTTATCTAACAACTAAAAGAATGGATTAAAAATAGATTTTTATTTGTTTGAGGAATAATATTATGCCCAAATGCAATATGTTAAAATTATATTTTACCATCAAAAAAACAGTTGTTAATAGCGCTTATTTATTAGAATAATCTTATTTTAGTGTTAAATAATTAGTTTTATTTATTTCAAACAATAAACTATATTT
>JBILRD010000222.1:0-4497 GCA_044372845.1 Saprospira sp.
AAATTTAGTTCTTAATTGATCCAGTTTATATGATACACTAGCATTATAAACCTGATCTTTAAAGTATATAACGAACCCTCCAATGATGGATGGGTCAATAATTGTTTTAAGCTCTACCTTATCTTCAATTAAACCCTTCGACTTAAATTCATGAAGAATGTTATTAGTCATTTCCTGACTTAGACTAACAGCAGATTTTAAGGTTACAATTGATACTTTTTTCTCGGAATTGTATAAATCATGAAAAGAACGACAAATATCCTCTAGATATCTTTCTCTTCTATGTTCTAATATGACCATCATGGTATTCATGGTCAGGGTATCAACTTTATCTTGAAAAATACCTCTGATAGCAGCCTGTTTCCTATCAATAATAATCAAAGGATTTTTCATAACCGAATCAAAATCTTTCAACTCAGCCACTTTATTAACAAGTTCTATATCTTGATTTATTTTGTCAAGTTTGTTTTCGTTTATAGCCAAATCGAACAGAGATTTGGCATAACGAGAAGCGATTCTTGCAACTGACATATAATTATTTTAGGATGCTATTAAAGCAAATTTTTTAATTTAAACTACTGATTTTAAGGTCGTTTAGCATTTTAGAAACAAATTCCTCATGCTTTCCTGCCAATTCAGTTTGTATGATTTGTTGAGCTATATCTACAGACATCTTACCAACCTCATTCATCAAATGAACCTGCATTTCTTTTTGGCGATTTTCGATTTCTTCTTTAGCAGATTCTAACATTTGCTTGGAAAGTTCTTCAGCTTTAGTTTTAGCTTCTTCAATAATTCTGTCTCTGATAGCCTCAGCTTCACGAATAATTTTTAATCTGTCTTCAGCCGCCTGGCGTTCAAGGTCTCTTTGAGTATCCTTAATTTGAGCCATTTCCCTCTTTGCTTCCTCAGCAGAAAGAAGAGCATGATCAATATCTTGTTCACGCTTTTTTAAGGCATCTTTAATAGTTTTGAAGAATCTGCTCAAAACAAATAATACCATTAAAAAAATAATGGTCGTCCAAAATAACAAGCCGAAGCTTGGATTCATTACAGAAAAATCAGCGAGAAAAATCATATAATATATCTTGATAAAGTTTTCGTTTAAAAATCAAATAGTCTTTATAAACAAAAGAACAAATTTAGCAAGCTGACAACCAATCGTTGTCTAGCCTGCTAAATCTTTAATTAGATTAATCAAATAAAGTTAATTATTTGATCAATGCTACTACGATTGCGAAAAGGGCAGCACCCTCAACCAAGGCAGCAGCAATAATCATACTTGTACGGATATCACCGGCAACTTTAGGTTGACGAGAAATACCTTCCATGGCTTTACCACCAATTTGACCGATACCAATTCCGGCTCCAATAACAGCCAAACCGGCTCCAATAGCTGAATACATAATAGAAAGTTTTAAAAAATTAAAAAACAATTTAAAAATTATACAGCATTATAATTTGCTGGATTATTACTTATTAGTGTTCGTGTTCATGATGGTGCTCCTCAACAGCAGAACCAATGTATAAAGACGATAAAAGTGTAAAAATAAATGCCTGCAAAAATGCAACAAACAACTCTAAAAAGTTCATCGCAAATACAAACGGAACCGCAATTGCTCCACCTCCTAAAGCTCCTGACATGCTTTCACCTCCATTACTGAAAATGAATATCAAACTAACCAAGCTTAAAATAATAATATGACCGGCTGTTATGTTAGCAAAAAGACGTATAAACAAAGTGATGGGCTTGATGAATAAGCCTACTATTTCAATTGGCGTCAAAATAATCAGAATCGGCAATGGCACACCCGGCATTGCAAAAACGTGTCCCCAATACCCCTTATTACCACTGAAATTGGTAACAAGGAAAGTAAAAAATGCTAATACAATAGTTACACCAAGATTTCCGGTAATATTTGCACTTCCGGGAAAAATCGGAATTAAACCAAGAATATTTGCGAAAAGAATAAAAAAGAAAACCGTCATCAGATATGGAAAATATTTCTCCCATTTTGGTCCAATTCCCGGACGGATTACCTCATCACGCATGAAGATGATAATAGGTTCTAATAAAGATTGAATTCCTTTTGGGGCTTTTCCCTCTCTCTTTTTGTATGATGAACTAACTATTCCAAATATTAAAAACAAAAGGAACATTGCCAAAAACATTGAAAAAACATTTTTAGTGATAGAAAAATCATACCAGGAAGTAATTCCCTGCAATGCACTAGCAGGTTCCATTTTATACGATATCCCGTCAATAATTACCTCATTGGAATGTTGTCCCTCTTCTTTCTTTTCCCCATGCTTTTCCTCTTTATGGGCATCATCATGTGCGTGGTCATGTGCATGATCATGAGAACCTTCTTCTGCATGTCCATGATGGTCTTCATGATGTCCACCTATTTCTTTAATACCGGTTAAAGATTTACCATCCTTATCAACTAATCTCATCAATTGGTCATGATAAATCATGTATCCATTGATAGATTTCTTACTTTGATGGGTTGTGTGATCGTATTCAAAAGCACTAGACAATCCAAAGAAAAATCCATTATCAGATGAATAAGCAATACAAGGTAATGGTAAATATAAATCACCAATGATATGAAACTGATGTGCATCTCCAATGTGGTGCATAGTCACAGCTGTCGGATCTTCAGAACCAGCAGCATGTAATGACGAAGAGATGCTTAATATTATTGCTAAAAAAGCTAGTTTAATAGCTTTCAAATTAAAGTACATATTATCCTGATTTAATTTTGACGCAAAGATATGAACTTTGTCAAGGTATGCAAAGGAAATCGAGTATTTTTATCATTATTTGAAATAATTGAACATTAGTAAGCCCTGATTGTAATTTTTATCAAAGAAGCTATGTGATATTTATTAAATCGAACATTATCATTATTGTTTTATTATGAAATTACATATATGTTGCATACTTTTACCAGTTCTATTTCGGTGTTTAATATTTACAAACCATCAGTTTATTAACAATAATTAGTTACCACAAATGAAAAAAATTCTAACCAAAAAACTTCAATTTATTGTCCTATTGATAAGTTTTATCACCCTCAGCTTCCCACTGTTTTCTCAGGCTCCTATTGTTGTTTACAACGCATCGTCACCAAATGTTTGTGATGGTTCTGCTGTTTTGATTGACTCAACAATCATAGTAAGTTCTGTTCAATGGACACTCAACAACGGAACTAGCCCACAGGGAGTTATGTCAGTTTCAAATCTTTGTCCAGGCACTTATTCAGTAGTTTATACTTATTATGTAAGTCCAACATTGATTGATTCTATGTTTTTAACTTTTACAGTCGGACCTGTAACAAGTTGCAACGGATTGACGATATCAATATATACTGTTGACGCAAGCAGTTCATCATCTTGTGATGGTTCTGCTTCAATTATTGCGACAGGAGGTAGTGCTCCGTATACTTACCTTTGGTCAAATGCCAATATTCTTCAAAATCAGTCCGGGCTTTGTGCAGGCAGTTATTGCTGTGTGGTTACAGATGCCAATGGATGTACAGTATCAGACTGTGGAACCATCACATCTCCAAGCGCATCAGTTGACACAATTTTACTTTCAAATGGCAGTTGTGGCCCTGCAGGATCTGCTGGCACCCTAATCAATACTGCTAATGACTGTAACCTTGACTATAGCCTTGTAAGTTCTGGTTCAATGACTTCATCAACAAGTTATTATCCTGATTCTATTCAAACAGTTTGGACGGTGTTAGATTCAAATAGAAATGTTCTGGCTACTTATAATGTAACTTATATCTTACCTGCAAATGTAACTGCTGGCTGTTATGATTTGATTCTTACTGTTTCCTGCGATACATCTCTTCGTCGTTCAGTTGGAACTAGCGTTTTGATTATGAGTCAGAATATTAGTTTATCTCCTACATCAGTTGCTCAAATTTCAGATGAAGAAATAAATGTAATCAACCCAATTTCAGAACAAATTCAAATCAGATCAAACTCAATAATCAATGGGACAGTATCTGTTTTTGACGTACAAGGTAGATTGATTCTTAATACTGAGGTGAAAAACCAATCAAATGTAAATATCAACTCCAGTAATTTTGGATCAGGTGTCTACTTTGTAAGAATTCAGTCTGACAATAAAATTATTAGCAGAAAGGTTGTAAAATAATAACCCCGCATATTTTAAAATCAAAGAGCGCTTCACTGAAATAGTGAAGCGCTCTTTGATTTATGTAAAAGATGACTAAATCAATTTTTTTACTTTAGTTTCTGAACCCAAAAGATCTTTACCTTCAAAATTATACAATAAATTTATACCGGGAGTTTTGCCAAGTTCCATACTGCCCAGGTCACTATCAAAGCCCAAAGCTTCAGCTCCATTCAATGTTGCCCATTTCAAAATAGTTTCAACAGGCACATAAGATTGAAATTTTGCAATAGTCTGCATTTCTGACAATACTGACAACTGCCAGTTAGAGGTTAAACTATCTG
>JBILRD010000223.1:0-4475 GCA_044372845.1 Saprospira sp.
TATTTGGCTATTTGTAACCCTTCCAATATTGATGATTTATCTGGCAACAATTTTTAATGAAAACAAGAATTTTATTTCAGCCTTTAAATCTTCAATTTTCTACATCAAGGATGGCTTCGTAATTTTGTACAGCACTTTTTTCAGCATTTTAATTATCAGCTTTCTGTTGATGTTTTTGACAACAGCACCCTTGTTGAGTTTCTTTAGTCAAATCATTTTTACTGTCTTACCTTTTACAGATAAGCTAGCTACTGAATTCTATTATGCCATCAATATCTTTGTTGTTTCTTATACTTATATTTTGGTATTACCGCTTTTGTTTTCCTCCATGAGTATTACCCATTTCAGTTTGAAGGAGATACAAGATGCTACAGATGTTTTTGAAAAAATACAAATACTCGGAGTGCAAAAGAAAAGTTATGGAATGGAAAGAGAGGAGTCTTACTAAATTTATAGCCAAACATGATCATTAACAGATTTAGTCATTTTGTTATAATGTTTTTTTTAACCGTTTTTATAATCGGTTATTTAGGCTCCACTTCGTCTTTAAAAGCACAGAAGGAAGAAGTCCCGGTGTCTGAGGAATACGAGGAGGAAGTTAGTGAGTTGACTGAAAAATTCCTAAATCAAAAAATCAGCCCCAAAAATCTATTTGACAAAAAAAAATGGGGAAAAAGTTCTGAAGGTTTTGATTACAGAGATACAATAACAAAAGAAAAAGAAAAAAAAGTTAAGGATAAAAAAAAGGAAAAAAAACAAGACAGCGATCTTTCACCCCTGGTCAAAGAAATAATTAAATACAGTTTATTCCTTGTTGTAATTGTTGTGCTGGTCCTATTGTTATTCAAACTTATAACCGGCAATAGTATTTTTGTAAATAAAAAAATTGAAAAGCAAATCAGTTTTTCTATTGAAGAAATTGAGGAAAATCTATTTGAGGCAGATATAGATAAATTTATCCTTCAAACACTGTCAAACAAAGAATATAAAATGGCTATCAGGCTTTATTATCTGAATGTTTTGAAAATACTGGCCGAGAAAAATATCATTCTTTACAAAAAAGACAAAACCAATGGAAATTATATCGTTGAAATAATGGATAATAGCCTTCAAAATGAGTTTAAAGAATGTACGGATATATATGAATATGTCTGGTTTAAGGAGGAGGTTAAATTCGAAAAAGAAGATTTTGAAAAGGCTGTACCTGTATTTAATGATATTATCCTAAAAGCTTCTTCGACCAATAGTTAATGAAAAAACAAAACCAAATAGCCTTTTTTATTTCAGCTGCAGTTCTTTTATTGGGAATTGTAATATATCTTTTCAATCCGCTGCAAAAGAAAAAAGATTTTATTTGGTATCCCCGTTTATTTCATGATGGGAATCAACCCTATGACTTCAAACTTTTTCATCAGCTTTTGAAAGAAAATTTTGAGGTAGACAGCTTTGATATTTCCGACCAGAAAAATTTTGCTGACAGTAAAAACAATCTCAATAAGGGCTACCTCTACTTAGGTGATTACCCTTTTCATGATAGCCTTAAAGCCGAAAGTCTAAAGAAATTTATTTTGAATGGCGGAACGGTCTTTCTTGTTACCCATAACATTCCGGATTCTCTTTTTCTGAAATTGGTCGATGAGGAAGATTGTGTAAGCTATCTGGTCAGGAATGATAAATTGTCCAGCAGTACTTCGACTAAGATTAGTTGTGGTTTCGAACATCCAAACTTTATGGATCGTCAGTACAATTTTAATTTTAAATCTGATGAAGACAGCACAGAATATATGTGGACTTATATTCCACCTTACTATTTATGCGATCCTTTCGTCAAGCTTGGTAGTTTTAGCAATTATAAATTTGAAAATGTAACTTATGCCAATTTTATTAAGGCAGATTTCGGAAGAGGATCCGTCTATTGGCACAGTAATCCGATTCTCTTTACCAATTATTTTCTCAGCTCCAAGCATGGATCCGATGGATTTAATTACATGAATGATGTTTTTTCGCACTTTGAAGTAGAAAAATGGTATTGGGACGAGGCTGTTCAACCTGAAGGATTTGGAGAAATGCCTAAAAAAAGTTTTGTAAAACCTAAAACCCCGCTCGAATATATCTTTTCTCAACCAGCTCTTAGTTTTGCCTGGATTTTATTGTTGATTTTAGTAGCACTCTATTTGCTTTTTGCTGCCAAAAGGAAACAAAGAGTCATTCCAATACTTGAAACGAATAGAAATACTTCTCTGGAATTTATCAATACCATCGGCAGACTTTATTTCCAACAGCAGAATCACCTGGTAATTTTTGAAAAACTAATGCAATTATTCAGAACACATTTAAAAAGGAGATATGGCATTATCTTAAAAGATGAACAGCTTCAGGATGAGGTTATGATTGCAAGGATAGTTAAAAAAACAGATATAGATAGAGAGATTATCAGTGCCATACTGAAAGAATACTTTATCTTAAAATCAAAAATCACAGCTAAAAATGTAGAAATGTCTGCTGAAACCCTAAATAAGTTTTACCTTTTACTTGAAAAATTCTACAAAGCTGAACAAGAAAGAAAAAAATTAGTATAATTAAACTCCTGAATAAAAAAACCAAAATATTATGACTGAAAACCAACATTGGTCGGAAAATAATCCACAACTTTTGAAGGTCCAAGAGGCTGTTTCGAAAGTACGTACAGAGGTTCAGAAAATTATTGTTGGACAAGAGGAAATGATTGACTTGATTATCATTGCGCTGTTTTCAGGAGGTCATGTATTGCTGGAAGGGGTACCTGGAATTGCTAAAACGCTAAGTGCCAAATTGATTGCACAGACGATGAGTGTGGAGTTTACCCGCATTCAGTTTACACCTGATTTGATGCCTTCTGATGTGACAGGAACGACCACCTTCAATTTCCAAAAATCAAAATTTGAATTCAACCAAGGTCCCATCTTTTCTAATTTTGTGCTTATTGACGAGATCAATCGTGCACCGGCTAAAACACAGTCATCTCTTTTTGAGGTGATGGAAGAAAAGCAAGTGACCATTGATGGAATAACCTATAAAATGGCCTTTCCTTTTATGGTTTTGGCCACTCAAAATCCTATTGATCAGGAAGGAACTTATAAACTTCCCGAAGCACAGCTTGACCGTTTTTTATTCAGAATTTTATTGCAATATCCAAGTCTTGAAGAGGAACGACAGATCCTTTACCGATTTAAAGATGATTTCAATAAAAGACAAACAGCGGATGTTCTAAGTGTTGTTTCTGCTGCTGAAATAAAAGAATGTCAGGAAATTGTTGAAAAAGTTCACATCAAAGACGAACTGTTAGATTATATCGCCGAAATCATCCATCAGACACGGAGTCATGCGGACCTGTATTTAGGGGCTTCTCCAAGAGCGTCACTGGCAATTATGCAGACCTCTAAAGCATTTGCTGCTATAAAGGGCAGAGATTTCGTCACACCGGATGATATCAGACATGTTTCGTTTCCTGTTTTAAACCATCGAATCATTTTAACTCCGGAAAGAGAAATGGAAGGTCTTGTAGTTCAGGATGTTATTGATGACATTATCTCAAAAATCGAAGTGCCAAGATAAATTAAACCTATTAAACTAAACCGTCATGAAATATCTGTCTTTTGCTTTGTTGTTCTTGTCGCTGCATCTGTCGGCTCAACCTGAAATTCAGAAAAAACTACAAAATCAATTCATTTCTGCTGAGGAAGGAGATACTATTTTTATTGAATCCGGAAAAATCACTTTAAATCAAAGTCTTTGGCTGGATGGTAAAAAAAATATCGTCATCAAGGGAACAGGAATGGATAAGACTATATTGTCATTCAAAGGACAGACAGCTGGGGCTGAAGGAATTAAGGTGACCGATTCCAAAAATATTACTATCAGTGATTTAACGGTTGAGGATAGCAAAGGTGATTGTATTAAAACTCAAAAAGTTGATGGGATGAGATTTGAAAGGGTGACCACCCGTTGGACAGGAAAGCCCAAAGAATCCAATGGTGCCTATGGTTTTTATCCGGTTCAGTGTACCAATGTACTGTTGGACAAATGTGTTGCCCGTGGAGCAAGCGATGCTGGTATCTATGTCGGTCAGTCGAGTTACATTGTTGTTAAGAACTGCAAAGCGATTGAAAATGTAGCAGGTATAGAAATTGAAAACTCCCTCTATGCAGATGTGTATGACAATGAAGCGGTGAACAATACCGGTGGGATTTTGGTATTTGATATGCCAGATTTGCCTCAAAAGAAGGGTGGTTATGTAAGAGTGTACAACAATAATGTTCATGACAATAATTTCAGAAATTTTGCCCCTAAAGGGAATATAGTAGGGAAGGTACCTCCGGGAACAGGTGTAATCATTCTGGCCACCAATCATGTTGAGGTCTATGAAAATAAGATCCATAACAATCGTACTATGGGCGTGGGAATAATCAGTTATTATATCACAGAAAACCCATTCA
>JBILRD010000224.1:0-4473 GCA_044372845.1 Saprospira sp.
ATATTGGTTATGAAGGTCGAAAAACCGGAACAGCTACCGTCGTTCATGTTGGCAGAGCGCAGATCAGAGCTGTGTTTTAAATCGATTATATTCTATTTACCCCAAATTCTATTCCAAAACAAACCAAACATTTCTCCTGTTCGGGGATCATTCAGATCCGGAAATTTTGGAACGGCATCAAATTTTTTATCTTTGGTAGGGCCAACGGTGAATTTAAAAATATAAGGGTCTTCCAGGTCTTTCATGAGTCCAAACCCCAATAATCCAAATCTAAGGTTGTTGATTTTTAGAGTACCGTTACCTAAATCCTCTACATTGTAGTAACCTTGAGCGAACCATACCAGGATTTTAACATAACGTTCATCCTTGTATTGATCCAATAAATCGTGGTTTTTTGGAAGTTTGATGAAATCAATTTTTTTATCTATATCGAGAATGGAATAAATGCCAAAATAATAGGCAGAATCAGATTTTATGGTTGTTTGCCAAAGTAATGAATTAAAAATAGTTGGATAGCTTATATATTCATTGTATTGAATATTTTGCTCCTTCAAACTTTGCTCTATAGCTTCATTCGCCAAAGATTTTGCATAAAATGTAAAGGCCATATAGCTGCTGCTCAAAATGATTCCAATCCAGTTTAGTATCGTTCTGGTTTTGATATCTTTGAAAAATCTAACAGCAATAACCGAGATTAAGAGTGGTAAAGTGTATAGAGGATCAACAATAGCTATATTGTTAAAGGAAATTCTGTAACTGGAAAAAGGTTCGAATATCTGAGTTCCATAACTTGTACAGGCGTCAATCAACCAATGTGTAAGGATTGCAAGGAAGAACATAACAGCCCATTCGGCCATACTAGGCTCATTCAGCCATCGTTGTTTTGAGTCTTTGAACCATTTTTTTATCAAGAAAAAACCTAATACTGCAAATGCTAATGTCGAGCCAATGGAAATTAGATAAGGATTTTCAAAAACGGTATGACCAATAAAAATAAATATCGAAAGGTAAAATCCTGTTAAAAGCCAATGTCTTGCATTTCTTCCCAACCAACCTAATAATATTGGCGCTAGTATCGTAAATAATATAGAATGGGTAAATCCTCTGTGAAAAATTAATTCATCAACAGGATGGTTCAGGAAAGCTTTGGAAACAACATCTAAGTCAGGAATAGTCCCTGCTATTGCTCCCCAAATCAAAGCTTTGTTACCAATTTTTCTTCCAAGAACTGCCTCGCCACAGGCGGCACCTAAAACTGCTTGAGTTAATGAATCCATTATTTTTAATTTTTACAACTCAAAGATACCTATTCCGATCATATAAAAAGTTAAATTGGTAAAGGCAGATGAATAATTTTAATAATTTAGCAAAATGAACATTTAAACATCAAAATATGAGAGTTGTTTTACAAAGGGTCAGTCAAGCATCTGTTAGTATCGATAACAAAGTAAAGTCTGAAATTTCAAAAGGACTCTTGTTGCTTCTTGGAATCGAACCAGAGGATGGTCAGGATGATATCGAATGGCTTTGCAAAAAAATTGTTCAGCTAAGGATTTTTAATGATGATGACGAAAAAATGAATCACTCCCTTCAGGATATTGATGGGGAAATACTCATTATCAGTCAATTTACGTTATTAGCCAAATGTAAAAAAGGAAATAGACCTTCCTTTATCGATGCGGCAAGACCAGATATTGCCATTCCACTTTACAATTTCTTTTTGAAGGAAATGGAATATCAGCTGGGGAAACCTGTGGGATCTGGAGAATTTGGAGCGGATATGAAAGTACAGCTGATCAATGATGGTCCGGTGACTATTATCTTGGATACTAAGCAAAAAGATTTATTTTAATAGTATCTGTCGATTTTGATGATGCTTTCCGTCTCCAGGTAGTAAAGAGTACCAGAGTTATTATTTCCTATCTTTTTCGATGCTTCTAAAGCCAAAAGGGTAGATGTTTTAAAAGTTTTATTTTTTTGTTTTAGAGAGTTATTCGAATTCAAAAGGATTAAAACCTGGTATTCGGTACCTTCATTTTTGTATCTGATATAATCTTGAGTATCTGTAACAGGGAACTGTCCATCTTTAAGTTTATGAATTCTGAAAATATCATTCAATCCAATTCTTTTTAGATTGTTGTTTTTAGGCAGTTTTGAAAATAATTTCCCCCATATAAAATCTGCCAGCGTTTCGTCCTCAAATATGAGTTTGTTTTTTTTGTCAAAACCATTAGATTCAGCCCATTCTATTAATCCATGACAAAAACTTGCTGTAAAAATATTTTCAATGATGACAAAATCTTTGTAGGGGTTCATAAATCATCAACATTAAAATTTAGCAAAGATCATAGCCAATTTGATATCATTCCAGCTGACTTTCTCGCCTAAATAATCATAAATAGGTCTTAAATTGGGATTTCCTTTTTCATCGGTCAACTTTTCTGTTCCTGATTTTACAATAGAAAGGCAGGCTTTTTCAACTTTTTTTAAGGTTGTACTTTTAGGGCGAAATCGACTGATATCTGTTTCGGGATATAGCCCGATAATTTTTTCAAGGTGTCCGATAATCGTTCCAACTGAAAAATTTCTTTCTTTAGCAATATCCTCCAAGCTCATTTTTTTGTCCACCAATTCTTTGGTCAACTGGTAGGTTGATTTTTTAGATTCTTTGTTACTGCCCTTGGTATTGAGTTTTTTTAGATTTTTTTCAATCTCAATAATATCCAGTGTTCCACCGCATTTCCTGATAAAATCTTTAGCTTCTTTATCGGCTGAGGCGCTGTTAAATTTTATTTCGGCTATTTCCGAAAGTTCCTGAAATCTTTTATCAGCTTTTGTCGCCAGCATATCCAATTCCAGAGCATTAGAATTAAATCCAAGTAATTTCAGCCCCTCGATACTTTTTACTCGGGATAGGGCGACATAGCCTTGTCCTTTTTCAAAACAATTGCTCAGGTCGACTTCTGCAGCATCCAAAGTCATTCCCTGGCTTTTATGAATGGTTATCGCCCAGGCGGCTCTCAATGGAAATTGTTCAAAGGAGGCCAGAGATTTTCCCATTTCATCGTCAATTGACCAGCTTTCTTTTTCGCAAAATATTTTGCTTTTGTCCAGCATCTCGACTATTGGCTTTCCATCACTATCAAAGTTAATAATTGTACCTAAACTACCATTGATGTACCCTTTTTCATGGTTGTTTTTTATAAACATGACCTTTGCTCCAATCTTGAGTTCCAATTTATCATCAGTTCTGACATTATTTTTTAGAAGCTCCAGCAACTTGATGTTTCCTTTGGTCTCTGCTTGGAATATTTTGCTTTTCGAAGTTAATTTTTGTAATTCAATTTTATTGATTTGGTCAACATCTACATTGTGCGTGTAAAGCTTAGGAAATTGCCCCAGATGATCAATATTGTTTCGGGCTGTTTTTCTTAATAATTCAATAGACTTTTCAGATAAATTTCCAAAACGAATCTCATTTAAAATATCATTGAGCGGATTATCTTTTTGTCTGTGCTGTTCAGTGAGATAGCAAATTAAGGGCTCTGCTTCATTCCAGGCTTTTGACATAAAAGCATATTTTTCTCTGCTACTCTCACCGGGTTCTCCAACAGGGGGCAATTGAAAGAAATCACCACAAAAAATCACTTGAATTCCACCAAAGGGGAGCATGTTGTTTTTGAAAAATTTGAGAACGGTATTTACCATTTCCAATTGATTCAGGTGTAACATGGAAATTTCATCGATAATGAGCACCTCGGTATTCTCCAGATGGTCTTTAAGGTATTTTTTGTCTTTAAAATTAAGAAGATCGCTATTTGTAATATTTTTTTTAAGTCCAATACCGGACCAGGCATGAATGGTAATCCCGTTGATATGTGTGGAGGCAATTCCGGTAGAGGCAGTAATGGCAACAGGAACTTTTCTGGCTTTTAAATACTTAATATATTGATTTAAAACATAGGTTTTTCCGGCACCAGCGGAACCCGTCAGAAAAACATTTTTTCCGGTTTTTAAAATTCCAAGTGCTGTTGTTTGGTTCATAATTTACAAGGCTGAAGATTGAGGGGAGCATAAAATTTTTACAAATCTATAGTCTTATTTTTAGATTGTCAACTCATAAAGCTTATCGTTCGAAAATAAAATTGATTTGTAATCTCTGCTCATTTCCATTTCAAAATTCCTTATTTTTGTTTAAAATAAGACTTTTCAAAACTACATCAAATCAAATGCTGATTAAAAAAATATTTTCTTTTGCTTATCTATATATCGGTATAACTTTTTTAGTTTCTGCTCAATATACCAGCACAATACCTGTTGAGAGTACCATTATTTTGCCTCCGGATTATCATCCTGCTACTGCCTATCCTGTAGTGGTGTTGTTACCTTTTACTGGAGGAGATGCAGAATATATGTTCAATTCTTATGCCTATGAAGCGGGTTCAAAGTCGGATAATCCAACTGAAAAACTGG
>JBILRD010000225.1:0-4465 GCA_044372845.1 Saprospira sp.
AGAATCACATCAAATCCATTTCCAATTTTCTTACCCAACTCCTTTTGCCAGTTTTCGGAATTATAATTGATGCCACCTTTGGCACCCAGATCCATGGCCATTTGTATTTTTTCATCAGAACCCGAACTAACCCAAACTTCAGCACCTACTGCCAAAGCCATTTGCATAGCTGTTAAAGCCACCCCTCCGCCAATTCCTGAAATCAGAATTTTTTCACCTGCTTTAAGATTCGCTTTTGTAAACAAAGACCTATAAGCTGTCAAACCGGCAAGAGGCAATGCTGCAGCCTGCTCAAAAGAAAGAAAATCAGGTTTTAAAGCCAGCCTGTCAGCTTTCACTGTAATATACTCCGCCAATGTACCATTACTAGGCATACCCAGTATGTGATATTCTTTACTTTGTACTGCAGGATTATCTCCCCAATTATTTCCCGGATTGATAATGACTTCTCGATTCAACCAGTCAGCAGATACGTTCTCACCCAGTTCTACTACAATTCCTGAGGCATCAGAGCCAGGGATTACCGGAGTGATGATATTAGCATAAAGGCCTTTGCTGATGTACACATCTCTGTGATTGAGTGCTGCTGCTTTGATTTTAACCAAAACTTCACCCATCTTTGGCTTTGGCATTTCCACTTCTTTAAAAATAATGGGTTGATTGATATTCTCAAGAACTAAAGCTTTCATAATTTCTATTTTTCATAACATATTTCAATACCGCTTACGTATTTAGAGTTTTTACTTCTTCTGAATGGAATAAATCTTAATATCTCATCAACCTGATCATCATAAATGGAATCGTATTTAAGCTCCAGTATTATACTTTGATGATCCTTATAAAAATGATTTTTCTTGAGATTTGAATTTAAAACAGGACTGTATTCCAAATTTGTATCTATGGTAATTCTAAACTTGCCATCAGGACTGATAAAATAATAACGGTAATAAGAATTAAATAGTTTTGCCTGTAGATTTCTGCCCGTTTCGGGACAATTTGAATTTACCTCTTTGATTAAATCTGAAATATCACTCAAATTAAAGGATGTCAAATCGTAAGTTATTTTATCTCCCAATTCATTGTTTCTGATTTTAATTTCAAGCTTTGGTGATTGAACTATCGATTGAAGATCACCATACCATCGAACTCTGTATTTTTTTCGCTGAGCAATCCCATCAACATTATTTTTATAGCTGCTAAAAGCTTCTGTATCAAAATAAACATTGTTCACCTGCCTTGGCTCGTAGAGTGGCTTCAATCCAATAGGATTCATGTTCAAAATCTGAATGATTTGATCAATTGTTAAACCTTCGATTTTATATTTCCTTTCGTATCTCAATTGCTGATAAGCTAAAAAGTAAAAAGTCCCATCTTGACAAGCAAGATAGGACTTTTTTGATTTATAAAAAATTGGAAGTTTTAATAAATCTACAATCAATGAGAAGATGAATTCTTAATGATTGGACAGATATTATTTACCTTCTTCTTCATTTTCTCTCATCTGTTCTTTCAATTCAGAAAAAACATCTAAATCACCAAGAGTGCTTTTTTCAACTTTGGATTGAGTCTTTTTGATATCATCCTTAGCATCTTTCTCTTGTTTGCGTTTTTCCGTTTTCTCTTTCTCCTCTCCTTCTTTTTTAACATCAGAATAAAAACGAGTATGAGAAACTAAAATACGCTTGTCATCACGGTTGAATTCGATGACTTTGAACATTTGTGTTTCATCTACTTCAACGTTTGAACCGTCTTCTTTTTTCAAATGACGGATTGGAGCAAAAGCTTCAAGACCATAAGGCATCAAAACGATAGCACCACGATCATCACGACGAACAACAGTTGCTTCATGAACTGAACCTACCGGGAACAAGTTTTCGAAAGTATCCCAAGGGTTTTCTTCCAATTGTTTGTGGCCTAAAGATAGTTTACGATTTTCAATATCAACTTCAAGAACGATGATGTCTAATTTATCACCAACTTTTGTAAATTCTGCAGGATGAGCAAAACGCTTGGTCCAAGACAAATCAGAGATATGGATCATACCACCGATTCCTTCTTCTAATTCGATGAAAACACCATAAGGAGTCAAGTTTTTAACTTCACCAACATGCTTGGTTCCTTTGGCATATTTTTCTTCGATGATAGCCCAAGGATCATCCGTCAATTGTTTCAAACTTAATGACATCTTACGCTCTTCGCGATCGATAGTAACAACCTTTGCTTTGAACACATCGCCTTCCTTGAAGAAATCGCGAGAGTTGATAGGCTGGCTGCTCCAAGAGATCTCAGAAACGTGGATAAGACCTTCAACACCAGGAGTGATTTCTAAGAAAGCACCGTAATCTTCGATGTTAACGATTTTACCTTCTACAGATGAACCCGGTTGGATATCATCAGCAAGAACATCCCATGGATGTGGAGTTAATTGTTTCAAACTTAAAGAGATACGTTTCTTATCATCATTAAAGTCTAAAACTACAACATTTAATTTTTGACCATTGTGTAAAACATCAGCAGGGTGCTTGATACGACCCCAAGAGATATCCGTAATGTATAGTAAACCATCTACACCACCTAAATCTAAGAATGCACCGAAGTCAGTGATATTTTTAACTGTACCTTCCAATACCTGACCTTTTTCAAGTCTTGAAATGATTTCAGAGCGTTGAGCTTCGATATCACTTTCGATAAGAGCTTTGTGAGATACAACGGCATTTTTGATAGATTCGTTGATTTTAACCACTTTGAAATCCATGGTTTTACCAACATATACATCATAATCAAGGATTGGCTTGATATCAATTTGAGAACCTGGTAAGAATGTTTCTAAACCATTAACATCAACGATAAGACCACCTTTAGTTTTGCTGATTACATGACCAGTGACGATAAATCCTTCTTCGTAAGCACGAACGATATTATCCCAAGCGCGAAGTAATTTAGCTTTACGGCGAGAAAGAATCAATCTGCCATGTTTATCTTCTGGATTTTCAACATACACTTCAACGATGTCACCAACTCCTAGACCTGGCATATCGCGGAATTCCGAAAGAGGAATCAATCCGTCAGATTTGTAATTTAAGTCGATTAGTACGTCATTTTCAAGAATAGTAACTACTCTACCGCCTACGATTTCAAATTCTTTGATAGAATTCAAAGTAACATCGTACTCATTTAAAAGTCTTTTTGTTTCTTCTTGAGAATAAGTATTCTGGCCGCTTTTACCAATGCTCCAGTTAAAATCATCGTGAGCTGTTTCAACTATTTCTACTGCTGTAGTCTCTGTAGTTGTTTCAGCTGAAGTTGATTCTACAACTTCTTCATTTGTGTTTTCTAAATTTTCCATTGTATGGAATTACCCATCCGGGCCGGTTTTTAAAAGTTTAATAAATTAAAATTCAATCGCTTTCGCCTTTTTGAAGGAAAAAGTGTCGCAAAGGTACTGAAAATAAATTATATTAGGAAATAATTAAGATAATAATAAAAGAAAATAAAAGCCTTTAAAACCAAGAATAACCAAGGATGAATCCTAGGCTCACTTTGGTTTATAAATCCATAGATTATGGATTTAATTTGGAATGAGAATAATTGATAGCCACAAAGATAAACTCAGCGTTCTTTGCGCCCTCCTTTGCGATTCTTTGCGTGAAACCTAACACTACTTATCAAAAAAGACAGTCCTGGACACCGCCATATACTTGTCCTCACCTCCTATTACTTCCTGTTCTTGTTCGGCACTAATTCTTTTACTGAAAGGAGCATCCAAACCTGATTCACGGCAAACGGCCTTGACATGCTCGATATCATCACTCATAGGAACCAATAGGCTTATTTGTTCGAATGGTTGCCTTCTGTAATCGCCGCTAAGACCACAAGCCTCGACAATCTTACCACGATTAGCCCACTTGTCGCAATACTCAGCAGCATCAGGATAAAACTGAATCTCATCAATACAAATCACCTCAAAATTATTGACATACTGATCCAAATCGGCCAATTTCAAACAAGCAACTGCACGATAAGATAATTTATCATGAGTGATAATCATAGCTTCGTTTGTTTCATAACGGTCGTCCTTGGCATATTTAATTAAAAGACAGGACTTTCCGGCTATTTTATAACGTCGGTATCTGGTTAGCAATAAGGTACTTTTACCGGAAAACATCGGACCAATGATGAGATTTAATCTGCCAGGCATTTTATATGAATTTAGTTGCCCAAATATAAATAAATGTACTTAAAATATCATTTATTTTTTTTCAGCCACTCATTGATGAGCTGAATAGTCTCGGCATTGATGGTGTGGGACATTTTAAACTCTTTATAATCAAATTTCAATCCCAGCGAACTAAGATATTCGGAAGATTCACGAGCATTGTAAAGCGGAAGAACCTGATCTTCCGTGCCGTGTACCAATAAAATTTTTAATTTTTCAAGTCTCGATTTTTCAACAGCCATAGACTTA
>JBILRD010000227.1:0-4448 GCA_044372845.1 Saprospira sp.
TTAATGATTATCTAAGAAACTAAATTTATAATTATAAAATATAATGCAAACTTAGTAGTTTTGCGCCATATTACAAGTTTGAGATTGAAATTCGAAATTTAAAATAAATCAAATAGACATGTACAACGAAGAACTATTGTCCACTATCAAAAGAGTTTCCAAACAAGACCGTTTTCAAGGTCATGATTATTACTTAATGGACGAGTTGCTTAGCGATGAGCAAAGAATGGCAAGAGATGCTGTCAGAGATTGGGTAAAACAAGAAGTTTCGCCAATCATTGAAGACTGTTATGAGAGAGCTATCTATCCTCGTAACCTTGTAAAAGGTCTTGCAGAACTGGGTGCTTTTGGTCCTAGCCTTCCAGAAAAATACGGATGTGCCGGTGCCGATGAAACAACTTATGGCTTGATGATGCAAGAATTGGAAAGGGGCGATTCAGGAGTTCGTTCTGCCGCTTCTGTTCAAGGTTCTTTGGTGATGTATCCAATTTATAAATATGGATCGGAAGAACACAGAATGAAATATTTGCCAAAATTAGCAAAAGGTGAATTTATCGGTTGTTTTGGATTGACGGAACCAAACTACGGTTCAGATCCTGGTAGTATGATCACCAACATCAAAGAAGATGGAGATTATTATATTTTGAACGGTGCCAAAATGTGGATCACCAACTCTCCTATTGCTGATGTTGCTGTTGTTTGGGCAAAAGATGAACAAGGAGATATTCGTGGAATTATTGTTGACATGGATACTGAAGGTGTTTCAGCTCCAGAAATTCACGGTAAGCTTTCACTTAGAGCCTCCATTACCGGAGAATTAGTTTTCGAAAACGCCCGTATTCCAAAATCCAACCTACTCAATGTCAAAGGTTTGAAAGGTCCTCTTTCCTGCCTGACAAAAGCCAGATATGGTATCGCATGGGGAGCTATTGGTGCTGCTATGGATTGCTATGATTCTGCTTTGAGATACTCAATGGAGCGTGAACAATTCGGCAAACCGTTGGCTGGTTTTCAATTGACACAAAAGAAATTAGCTGAGATGATTACAGAAATCACCAAAGCTCAATTGCTTACCTGGAGACTTGGTAAATTAATGGACGAAGGCAAAGCTACACCTGCTCAAGTATCTATGGCTAAAAGAAATAATGTTCACATGGCTTTAACCATTGCCAGAGAAGCCAGACAAATTCATGGGGGTATGGGTATTACAAACGAATATCCAATCATGCGTCATATGATGAACCTGGAAACTGTATTGACTTATGAAGGGACACATGATATCCATTTATTGATTACAGGAATGGATGTAACTGGTCTTAATGCTTTTAAATAAATCTACAGTTTATATATTAAAAATGGGTTCATGATTTTTCATGAACCCATTTTATTTTAAGTAAAAAGCCCTAAAAAGCTCTTACAGCTCTTACCCAATACGGAGTACTTTTATCGTAATAAGATATATTTCCCACCAAAAAACTGAAAAAGAAAGCTCCTTGCGCTCCCTGTTCAGTAGAAGACCAATAAACATTGAAAAACAATTCTCTGGCTCCATTTATTCTGTTGAGACTTTTATTTACACTGTAAACATTATTCCATAAAAGGTTCAATTCAAATATGGAAGGCAAATACCAATCGCTGAAACCACTGGCACTATAATTATCGCAAAGGTAAGCAGCAGTACCATTAGAACCTACTTGAGAGATAATGGAATTTGAATTAGTTCTACCATCCCAGGTACTTTCGCACAAAGAAATATTGTTACAAAAACCAATGGCGCAAGCAGCTGTACTATCCCAAGGACAGAAAGTCGATAAATCATTTAACGAAACAATCAATCCTCGCTCCGCTCCACTGGAATCTCTAAACAAATGAAAAATAATCCCACCTTCGAAATATTCTCCGATATGATGAGAAAAAGCATTTCCCTGATTGACAGAACCTGCCGTGGCTGCATATTTTGCATAGGGAACACTCAAGAACTGAGTGGTTCCCATTAGCGTAAAATTATTTCCGCCATTGACATCCATTCCAATCTCCAGAAAATAATTATCAGCACTCCAGTCAATGGTTTGCATATTTCCAGATTGAACCGCCCCAGCTCCAATCACTAAATTGAACAACCCGAATTGATCTGTGTTGAGCGTGTGATTTTCAAGATAAACTGAATTACCACTCACAGAACCTTTCAAAATATTTACTTGAATAGAAATAGCACTATTAGCAATAGGATTTCCCTGAGAATTCCGAGCTACTGCCGAATAATTAAATCCATTGGGTACCTGTGCATTAGCATCTAAAAATGCTATCAAAGCAAATAATAAGTAGAAATACCTGATTATCATTTAAATTACTTTTTTAAAAATTCTTTAAACCATTTTCCGGAGTCTTTTACTCTCCTCTCTTGAGTGCTAAAATTAACATGGACTAAACCAAACCTTGGTTTATAACCTTCTGCCCATTCAAAATTATCCATAAAAGTCCAGACAAAATAACCCCTCAGATCTACACCCTCTTTTTTAGCTTTCAGGACTTCTTTGAGGTATTTTTTAAAGAAATCGACCCTTTGTTTATCATTGATGGAACCATCTTCATTTACTTTATCGGGGAAAGCAGAACCATTTTCAGTAATGATAATGGGTGGCAGATTTTTATAATCTGCAAATTGTTTAATGATCTTGTAGATACCTTCTGGATAAACCTCCCAACCCATTTCGGTAATATTTTCATTTGAAACACCTCTTTTCTTTGGTTTTACCTGATTGGCTCCTAAAAAAGGAATTATTGGCGAGTGTTTTGTAACTACTTGAGTATAATTTTGTAATCCAACAAAATCAAAATCAAAAGTGACTTTTTCCATATCGCCTTCCTTTACATATTTTTCTATCCTTTTGAGAAAAGGAAAATTATCAGTTGGGTATCCCATTCCTAATAATGGCTCAATGTAAAGTCGATTTAACAATGCATTCATTCGATGCGCTGCAGCATCTGTACTTTTATTATTTTTTGAAGGAGAAACATGAGAACAAGAAAAAGTAGTACCAATGTTTGCTTCTTTTACATTTTTTCTGATAATTCTTCCACCCTCTGCCTGACAAATAGTAGTGTAATGGGCTGCTTTAAGAAATTTTGAAGGAGCAATCTTTCCGGGAGCATGCATTCCCATTAAGTAACCCAAAGCTGTATAAGCCATTGGTTCGTTTAACACCATCCAGTTTTTTACCTTATCTCCATAGGTTTTGGTCATGAGCTCAACATATTCCGAAAACCAATTGATAACCTCTCTGTTAGCCCAGCCACCTTTTCTTTGTAAAGCTTGGGGTATATCCCAATGATAGAGTGTAAGCCATGGCTCCAATCCGGAATTCAAACAGGAGTCTATTACTCTATGGTAAAAATCCAGTCCTTTTTGATTGACAGTTCCTGTTCCCTCTGGTAAAACTCTTGACCAAGCAGTGGAGAATCTAAATACATCAAAATTTAGTTCTTTGATGAGTTGAATATCTTTTTCATAATGATGATAAAAATCACAAGCTATATTGCCATTTTCTCTTGTCTTTATTTTATATTTTTTGTGCTGAGTGAAATGATCCCATACTGAAGGCCCTTTACCGTCTACATTCCAGGCTCCTTCAATTTGATAGGCGGCTGCTGCTACTCCCCACTTAAAATCAGTCCCAAAATCTAATTTTGAAAAATCATCTGATAATAAAAGAGAAGATAGTACAGGATTTTTGAAAGGCAATAAAGATCCCGCTCCTGCTAAACTTGATAATTTGATAAAATTTCTACGATCCATGATTTTAACTTAGGGTTTGATTTTTGTATTTTCAGGTAAATAACTAAATCCAAGTTAAAAATAAATCGTGGGAATCAACATTCTTTGATAATAAAAAAACCATCATTGCCTTGCTTTTGGTATAATGGCATCAATATCATTCCATCTTCTTTGGATCGAATTTCTCCATATTTATCAAAGGCAAGTAATTCATCTTTAGATATCTTATCAAAATTTTTATAGATTTTGTCTTCACGCATTTTAAAATTATCTCCATTGTTGATTCTATGACTATAAATCAATTCAGCCTCTTTGGGTAAATGATTCATGGATAATTTTTGACTATGTTTAGGATCGACATCTTCAGGATAAAACCCTCCAATACTCGTAAAGCATTGAATAATAGCAGACAAAGCATAATCTACAGATTCAGGATGATTGTGTTGTCCGGCTTCAAAGCATAAGGAGCAAATATCTTGGTCAGGAAAATTAGATTTATGAAAGTAATGCAAAACTGTACCGCTCAAATCCTTTAAAAATCCATTTAATACCGGAGCTTTAATATGTTGTGCTATTTTTTTTGATTTATTATCCTCTGAAGGGATTATAAATACTCCACCATCTGCAGTAGTGGTGTGAATGTCAAGAATTACTGTTTGTTGATCTCTATCTT
>JBILRD010000228.1:0-4438 GCA_044372845.1 Saprospira sp.
GATGACCTGATTGAAGGAATTTACAGATTGTTGATGAGCGATTATCATCTTCCTGTGAATATTGGAAATCCTGAAGAAATCACTATTCTGGATTTTGCACAAGAGGTAATCAATATGGTTGGAAAAGGCAAGTTAGCCTACCGTCCACTACCAAAAGACGATCCAAAACAAAGAAGACCGGATATTTCCCTGGCACAAAAAATATTGGGTTGGGAACCAAAAGTAGGTAGAAAAGAAGGCGTTGGAAAAACTTATGAATATTTCAAAAAAGTTGTAACCGTATAATAATTTATTTGTATGTCAAAAACAATATTAGTAACTGGTGGAGCTGGTTTTATTGGTTCCCACGTAATAAGATTGCTTGTAAACAAATACCAAGATTACACTATAATCAATCTTGATAAGTTGACTTATGCTGGCAATCTTGAAAATTTGAAAGACGTAGAAAATTCAAAAAATTACCAATTTATTAAGGGTGACATCGTTGATGCCGCTTTTGTAAATCAACTTTTTTTAGATTATGCTTTTGATGCTGTGATTCATCTTGCAGCTGAATCCCACGTTGATAGATCTATTGCAAATCCGCTGGCTTTTGTTGAAACCAATGTAATCGGTACCCTAAACCTTCTGAATGCTGCTAAAGACCAGTGGAAAGACAATATGAATGGAAAATTGTTCTATCATGTTTCAACTGATGAGGTATATGGAAGTTTAGGAGAAGAGGGTTACTTTGTTGAAACAACCGCTTACGATCCCAGATCACCTTATTCTGCTTCAAAAGCTAGTTCTGACCATTTCGTTAGAGCTTACCATCATACCTATGATCTCCCTGTAATAATTTCCAATTGCTCCAATAACTACGGACCCAATCAATTTCCTGAAAAATTGATCCCACTTTGTATCAATAACATCAAAAACAATAAGCCACTACCGATTTACGGAGATGGTAAATACACAAGAGATTGGCTTTGGGTAATTGATCATGCCCGTGCAATTGAATTGATTTATAGCAAAGGCCTAATCGGAGAAACCTACAATATCGGAGGACACAATGAATGGAAAAATATCGATTTGGTATTCTTGTTGTGCGATCTTGCAGATGAAGCTATTGGAAGAGAAAAAGGAAAATCAAGAGAATTGATTACCTATGTCAAAGATCGACCAGGCCATGATAAAAGATACGCAATTGACGCTACAAAAATCAAAAATGAACTAGGATTTATCCCAAGTATTGATTTTGAAGAGGGCCTCAGACAAACCATTAAATGGTACCTGGAAAATAATGAATGGCTCGATAATATTACATCAGGAGCCTACAAAGAATATTACAACCAACAATATAAATAATATCCTCCCCTCTAAATCTATTTTTTCATGAAAAATCTCCTTGCAGGAAAATTAACTATTCTCTTTACGATAAGCTTATTATTTGTTTCAAAATTTCTTTTTGCACAGGTACCACCTTTACCCATAATAGACCCAACTTTTATTGTTGAGCCTTCTACTCAGCAGGATGTTAAAGAAAAAATAGAAAAAAAAGCTGAAGTCGAAACTTCTGAAGAAAAAAAGATGGCTGAAGCAGAGGAGGAAAAGAAAAAAATAAAGGAAAAAGAAGATGAAGAAAAGGATATATTAGCTTTAAAGAGACAGTCAACACTTCCACCTGCTAAGATTTGGGGTCAAAATTTCTTTAGAGATCAAAGTATAAGTCTTTTTGTCAGGTCAAGAGATATTAGAGCTTTACCAAGTTATTTGTTGGATGTTGGAGACGAGCTAAATATATCTGTTTGGGGAGTTGTTGATTATAGCAAATCAGCCAAAGTAACTGCAGATGGTTATATTGATTTAACTTTACCTGCTCTCATGATACCTAGATTGTATGTCAAAGGAATGAAATTTGGCGATGCACAGCAACTAATCAAGGAAAGATTAGCCAATCACATCAACATGAGAGGATCTTTTAGCGATGTAAAATTAAATTATTCCAGAAATATTGTTGTAAATATAACTGGAGAAGTATTCAATCCAGGAAGTTATACAATACCTGCTGTAAATACTGCTTTTAATGCACTTGTTGCCTCCAATGGCCCTAATCAAATAGGTAGTGTGAGAAAAATAAAAGTTGTAAGTGCCCAGCAACAAACTAAAATTCTTGACACCTATAAATTTGTCACTAATCCAAATTTGGCTGATGAATTCTTTTTGAGCAATAATGATTTCATCTACGTTCCTATTGCTGAGAGAGTTGTTGAAATTACTGGTTCTGTTAAAAGGCCATATTTTTATGAACTTATAGAAGGTGAAGATTTAAAATCGCTTATTTTATATGCCGGTGGCCTGGCTGCTGATGCTTATTACAGAAATATTCAAATCAAAAGATATGCTAATAATGAAGAGAAAATTATAGATATTGATTTTGGAGATTTATTGAATAATAATAGCGACTTTAAACTGCTTAATGGAGATATTGTCACTATTTCTCCAATCAAAGAAGCCTATTCTAATTTTGTAACTATCAAAGGTGCTGTAAAACTTCCTGGTGAATATGAATTAAAAGAGAATATAAAAATAAAAGATGTTTTAATGAAGGCAGGAATAATGTTATCTGCTGTCAAAGAAAGAATTTACGTAAAAAGAGTTCAACCAGATTTCTCTATCAAATATCTAAATCTAAATGTAGATAGTATTTTATACCATCCGGAATCTGAGGCTAATATTTTCTTAACAGCACTTGACGATATTGAAGTTAAGTTTAAATCGGATTATGTTGACGAATACAATATTCTTCTTAACGGAGCTGTAAGAAAACCTGGAAAATACAGACATAGTGATAGTTTAAGCCTTGCTGACCTGATTTATCTAGGTAATGGTATTAAAAATGAAGCCAAAAACAGTTATGTAGAAATTTCCAGATTGATTCCCAAAAAAGATGGTACGACTGAGACTGAAATTTTTCAATTTCCTATTAACAATAATCTAAATATCAGAGAGGCGGACAACTTTTTACTCAAACCCTATGACCAGGTTTTTGTAAGACTCTCTAAAGGATTTGAATTGCCTAAAAATATAATTATCAACGGTGAAATAATGTATCCTGGTATTTATACATTGGAAAAAAGAGATGAAAAAGTATCTGACATTTTACTAAGAGCAGGAGGATTAACAAAAGTAGCCTTTTTGGAAGGAGCACAACTTTTTAGAAAAGGTGACGGGTATGTAATTTTGAATTTATCTGATTTAGAAAAGAATAATAATTCGAGATTCAATTACCTTCTAAAAGATGGAGACTCTATCAATATACCTGTTATCAAAGATTTAGTATCCATTGCTGGAAGAATAAATCATCCTGAAGTAAAGGAAAACTCCGAAATCGCTGAAATGGAATTAAAAATTAAATTGCTAAAGCTTAATTCCAACGAAAAAGAAAGAGAAATAATGCTAACTCAATATAAAATTGATGAAATGAAGGATCCTAAAAAGATAAATTCACCATTTCATAAATTTAAAACTGCCAACTTTTACATAAACAAATATGGAGGTGGAATTGACCGACAAAATGGTGGCAGAAAAAGACTTGTTTTTGTCCGATATGCAGACGGTTCCGTTAAGAAAACAAGAAATTATATTTTGTTCAAATCCTATCCTAAAGTAGAAAAAGGTGCCATGGTTTATATTGACACTAAAACCAAAAAGGAGAAAATAAAAGATCCTAACAGAAAACCTGTTGATTGGAATGAAACTATAGCCAGAGCACTAGGTTTTGTTACAACTGGTCTTACATCTTTTGCACTAATAAGAGCTTTGACCCAATAGTTAATTTAACTTGATGAAAAATAATCAGAATACTCAACCCAAAATAAATATCATAAAGATAACCAAAGAATATGGCTGGGAAATCATAAAATATTCTTGGTTAATATCAATTATCTCTTTTTTTGTAGGCTTTTATATGTACTACACTAAAAAGAATCTACCAATAATTTATACTGCCTCCCTTAGTTTTTCAGTAAATGAAGGTGGTGTCCCTGTAAATTCTGCCAACAAAGAAGAGTTGGAAAATATTTTTAATATGAGTTTTGGTAGTTCAAACAAAACTGTTCTTATGGAACTTCTTAAAACTAGAAGGGTATTGGAGCTCGTTTTCTTTGAAAAGGTTAAACTTAAGGGCAAAGACGGTAAGATTAAAGAGGATTATTTTATTCATCATTATTTAGACCTATTCGGACACAGAGATAATTGGAAAAAAAATAACCCAAAACTAGCTAAAGTATATTTTAGAAATGATAGCACTGAGAATTTCACTGTTGATGAAAATATTTTACTGGTCACTGCTTTCAATAGTATCGTCAAAAAAAATCTCTCCGACGAAACAAGTCCTGCCGGTATAAGAACGCTAAAATTTAACTCTACTAATGAAGAGTTTTCATACACTTTTTTA
>JBILRD010000229.1:0-4433 GCA_044372845.1 Saprospira sp.
CATACATTAACCCAGAGCCAAGAGTAAATCTATCGTACATTATCAATCCGAGTAGTTCTGTTAAATTTTCCTATACAAGAAATGCTCAAAATCTCCATCTGATAAGCAATTCTACCTCCAGTACGCCAACTGATATCTGGTTGGCTTCCAGTAGAAATATCAAATCAGAAATCGGCGATCAAATATCATTGGGATATTTTAGAAATTTCAACAAAGATATATTCCAATTTGGCGTCGAAGCCTATTATAAACACATGCAAAATCAAATAGATCTAAAAAATGGTGCTGAAATCAGATCCAATGAATTGATTGAAGGGGAGCTATTATCAGGTATAGGCAGAGCATACGGAATTGAGTTTTTATTAAAGAAAAAATATGGCCAGCTCAGCGGATGGATGGGTTATACAGTTTCCAGAACGGAACGGAAAATCGACGGAATCAATAATGGCAACTGGTATGCTGCCAAACAAGATGCAACCCATGATGTCTCCTTAGTTTTGATTTATGATATTAACAAAAAATGGTCAATATCTGGAACCTGGGTATTTAAAACAGGAAACGCTGTCACCTTCCCAAGTGGAAAATATTATATCAACGGAGATGTACAATATTATTATACAGAAAGAAATGGTTATAGAATGCCCGCTTATCACAGACTAGACTTAGGAGCCACCTACTATTTCAAAAAGAAAAAACGATGGGAAAGCAATCTTAATTTTTCTGTTTATAATGCTTATGGTCGTAAAAATCCATACACTATAGATTTTCAGGACGATCCAAATGATCCCAATAAAATCCAGGCAGTAAAAATTTATTTGTTCAGATTTATACCGTCCATTACCTACAACTTTAATTTTTAATCATATGAAAACATTCTTTTTTTCGACGATTATTCTTGGCATTTTCATAAGCTTATATTCCTGTTCTGAAGTTATTGAACTGGATATTGTCAATGCTGAACCTCAAATAGTAATCGAAGGTAGTGTTGGTAACAATGGAGATACAGCTGAAATTAAAATTTCAAAATCTGTCGGTTTATTTGCCGACAATATTTTTCCTGTTGTAAGTAATGCCACAGTAATTTTAAGTGACAATTTAGGTAATCGAGATACCTTGATCGAAACGACTGCTGGAATTTACAAAAGCTTTCATTTGTTCGGACAAGTAGGCAATACCTATCATCTTGAAGTACAGGCTGAAAATAAAGTTCTTGAATCAGTCTCAAACATACCTAACCAAGTTAATTTTGACACATTGATAATCAGAGAAAATACCAGCGTTACGGGTCCTGGTGGTCCTGGTGGAGGAACTGTTGGAGAAATTCGTTATCAGGTATTTGTTGTTTTTCAGGATCCTTCAACGGAAAGAAATTATTATCGCTTTATCGAATACGTGAATAGTGTTCAAAAAAGCAGGATTTATATAAGCGACGACCGATTGACAAATGGGTTGACCAATAATCTCAAACTTAGAAATTCCAGAAATTATAAATCTGGGGATATTGTAACATTTGAAATGCAATGTATAGACAAAGCTATTTATGATTATTTCAATAGTTTTGAAAACCTTAGTGGAGGACCACAATCTTCCTCTACTCCAGCTAATCCATATACAAACATTATTGGTTCAAAACTTGGGTATTTCAGCGCGCATACTGTTCAGAGAATTAGTTATACAATTCCCTAGATAGGTGAATTATTGTTATATTTGTTTTGTTAGCGAAATAATATTATTGAATAAAAAATAGCCTTATACTATGCAACACTATGAATTTTCATGGAAAAACCCAATGAATAAAAAAATCTTCGCTCAAGGATGGTTACCCGATAACCAAACAAAGGCAGTGATGATTTTAATTCACGGTATGGGAGAACACTCATCAAGATATGAGCATGTAGCTGAATTTCTATGCTCCAAGGGTTACGCAGTTCTTAGTTGTGACAGAGTAGGTCATGGTAAATCAGAGGGAAGAAGAGGTCATGTTGATAAATATGATTATTTGCTGGATGATATTATAAAATTACAAAGCGAGGCAGAGAAAAAATTTCCTGGAACTCCTGTAATCCTATATGGCCATAGCATGGGAGGCGGACTTGTCTTGAACTATCTTATTAAAAATCCGGATAATGGATTTAAAGCTGTGGTTGCCTCCGCTCCTGCCCTTTTGTTGGCCTTTGAGCCGCCTTCTCTCAAATTATCTTTGGGAAAAATAATGAGAGGTATTTATCCTGGATTTACTCAGAAAAATGAGATCAACCCTAATCATTTATCCAGAGATAAGGAAATTGTAGAAAAATATATTCAGGATCCTTTAGTTCACAATTTAATCAGTGCTGAAACAGCTTTAGGTTTAATCGAATGGGGTAAAAATGCCATAGAGAGAGTTAAAAAAGTAGCTATTCCTGTACTATTGATGCATGGGGATGCTGATCAACTAACTTCACACAAGGGAACTGAAATTTTTTCAAAAAATGCCGAAGGTGATGTTACCCTTAAAATCTGGTTAGATATGTATCACGAAATTCACAATGAGCTAGAAAAACAATCCGTTTTAGATTATATGCTGGAATGGATGGATTCAAAACTGAAATAGATTTGCTAAATATTCAGAAAACTTCTATTTTCGAGTAATAATCATTTATAAACAAAATAAATAATATTTTTTATGTCTAAAAGCGCCAAAGAATTCATCATGTCTCTGCCAAGCAGAATCAATCCAGAAGCTATTGCTGATAAAGATACTTGTTTTCATTTTGTAATCGATGGCGAAGGTGGTGGAGAATTCACAGCCACTATCCAAAACGGATCAGCTGAAGTTGTAGAAGGACTAACAGGTGAAGCAAAATGCGTTATCAAATCTTCAGATAAAACATTGACTGATATATTGGAAGGAAAGCAAAATCCTCAAATGGCCGTACTTATGGGTAAATTAAAAATCAGTAACCTCTCGGAGATGATGAAGTTTGCTAAAATTATGGGTCTAGCTTAAAATATTGCTACTTGATACATTAAAGCTGTTTCTCTTAGAAGCAGCTTTTTTTATTTTTGATATTATATTCAAGTTTATTTTTTGGAACAATATTTGTTATTCAATATTAACTAAAACAAATCAACAATTTTCAGTATGAACTTGCGCTTAAACATATTCATTGCTTTATTTACAATAGGCATATTTTCAATTAACAGTATCTTTGCACAGTTGCTTCCTGCACCTCCTAAAAAAGAAGTTTCTGATCCAGAGGCTACCAAGATTCTGAAAAAATTAAAAGATAAATACACTGCTTTACCGGCAATGTATGCTGAATATGTTCTCACCATTGACAACAGAGAAACTAAAGAAACTCAAAATGGAAGAATGACCCAAAAAGGAAAGAAATTTCATG
Source organism: Saprospira sp. (assembly GCA_044372845.1). Classification (GTDB taxonomy): domain Bacteria; phylum Bacteroidota; class Bacteroidia; order Chitinophagales; family Saprospiraceae; genus Saprospira. Next base: position 3,384 of record JBILRD010000229.1, read on the forward strand.
TTGACAATAATGGAAATCAAATTTATTGCGATGGTGCAACTATCTGGATGTATATGAAAAACAACAATGTCGTTCAAATAAATAATTTCGAAGAAGAAGAAGATCCAATGTCTCCAGGTAGATTGATGAAGATCTATGAATCTGAAAAAGAATTTATCTACGCCATTACAAATGATGACAAGTCAGGAGTTAAATGTGAAATAGAATTTAAACCATTAAGCAAGGATGCCGATTTTTTCAAAATAAGAATAGACGTTGACAAAATTAAAAACGAGGTAAAATATATCAAAGTATTTGGAAAAGATGGTACCACCTATTCTCTAGATCTAAAAAAACTAACTGGTACTACTGTTGATGATAGTATCTTCACTTTTAATAAGGCCAAGTTTCCTGGTGTAAAAATTGAAGATTTGAGGTCGTTAGACTTGTTTAATTTTTCTTTATATATTAATAATATATTTAGTTCCTTAGTCTTATATACAACTCTTATTTTGTTATAATTTTCAGAGACATGTCAATCTTTGTTTTTTGATTTATGCAATACATGAGTGCAGGACGGATTCTTACATTTGTTATATTCACACTTTTATCAATAAAGGCTTTTTCCCAAAATGCCTCTATATATGGATTCGTCAAATCCCAAAACATTCCAATACCTTTTGCGCAACTTGTAATTCCTGAATTGAATCAGTATAGTACAGCTGATTCGAATGGATTCTACGTTTTTAAAAATATTGGATTAGGAAATTACAAACTTGAAATTTACTCTACTGGATTTAAGAAGACAATCATACCCTTTGAAATTAAAGAATTCAAGGAAATACAACTAGATATAGATATCTCCAACAGTCAGATTATATCACAGGAAGTTGTCATTTTGGAAAATCAAAATAATTTCAAAAAATCCAATAATACAATCAATATTGAAGTTTACAATATTGATTTCTTTAAGAAGAATCCTGCAGTCAATTTCTTTGAAGCTTTACCTCAAATTAACGGAGTAAGAACTCAAAACAATTGTAATCTATGTAATACGGGAGATATTCACAT
>JBILRD010000230.1:0-4423 GCA_044372845.1 Saprospira sp.
TCCAGCCTTTCAATGTGAAAGCGATAAATTTATCATATAAATTTTCAACAGCAGGCAAGACTTTGTTTTGAGTCCAGTCCGCACCAGGTTTAAGTATGAAATGATAATTCAAAACCAGCATGGAACTAATTCCAAAAAGGTTTCTTATCCATAGGTAACCTGTCAGTTGACCAATTAAAGCAATAGCCAATAATAACCCCGAAATAATTAGATTGGTTCTTAGTCTTTTCTTGTTTTTCACTTGCTGATCTTCATTTGCATCCTCTACTATAATAAACCTTGCTGTGAAAGGAGGCGTGAGTACCAAGGCCACAAACAAGGAAGACAATAAGGTAATAATTAAAGTTAGAGGAAGATATTTCATGAACTCACCCATTAGACCAGGCCAAAACATCAATGGAGCGAAAGCTGCCAGCGTTGTTGCGGTGGATGATATCAGAGCAACAGCAACTTCTCCTACGGCCAGTTTAGATGCTTCGTCTTTGGAGTAACCTTCCGAGATAAATCGATAGATATTTTCAACAGCAACAATGGAGTTATCTACTAACATACCAAGTGCTAAGATCAAAGAAAACAGAACAACCATATTCAGCGTAACGCCCATGAAGTTGAGGATTAGTATTCCCATAAACATAGAAAGTGGAATAGCTAAACCAACGAACAAGGAGTTTCTAAGCCCCATGAAAAACATGAGCACCAAAATAACCAATACAACACCGGATATGATACTGTTTTGAAGATTTAATAACTGATCCCTGGTTGCTGTAGACTGGTCATTAAAGATGTTAACTTTAAGGTTGGTTGGGAATTTATTTGTTTGAGCATCTTCAACGATTGCTCTGATTTTATCAGCAGCAGAAAGTAGATTTTCACCACTCCTTTTGATAACGTCTAAAGAAATAACCTGTAGTCCATCAGATCTGGCTATAGAGGTAGGATCTGCAAATCCTTCCACAACCTTAGCGATATCTTTAAGGAAAACTGGATTTTGGAATTCACTCTTCAGGATGATGTTTTCTATTTCAGATACAGATTTAAACTCTCCAACGATTCTCATCGATCTTTTGAATCCATCCGTATCCAATTCACCAGCAGATAAGGTAAGGTTTTCAGAACCAATAGCTTGAGAGATGTCATTAAAGCTGATTTGTCGACTTTGCATTTTAAATAAGTCCACATTTACTTTGATTTCTTTTTCAGAGGTACCCTTCAATTTTACATCAGAAATCTCAGGCATTTTTTCAATTTCATCCTGAAGGTACTCAGCGTACTCTCTCAACTGTGATTCTGTGTAAGGACCAGATACATTGACGGTCATAATAGGAAACTCTGAGAAGTTGATTTCAAATACATTAGGACCTGCTGTCAAATCCTTAGGAAAATCAGGATCGTTTTTAGCCTTGTCAACAGCATCTTTTACTTCTCTAAGGGCGTCTTCCACTTCAACACCTGTGTTAAATTCTACAATGATGTTCGAAAAATCCTGAATGGAAGTCCCATCTAGTTTTTTAATTCCGGTAATAGAGGCAATCTCTTTTTCCAGTGGTTTGGTTACCAACTTTTCCATATCCTCTGCTGAGTTTCCAGAATAGGTCGTCCCAACATATATCGTAGGGATGACAATTTCAGGAAAAGACTCTTTGGGCATGGAATTGTATGAATTAAAACCTAGAAAGGTAATAATCATAGTTAAAAGAAACATGCTCGTCTTATTGTTCACAGCAAAATTGGTAGGACCAAATTTACGTGAACTCATTTTATTATCTTGACTCATGATGATTTATTGAATGCTAGTTTATAAACTTATTCTTTTACTTTGGCCTCTTCTTCTTCTCCGAGGATATTCAACTGATCTCCTTCAACAACTTGACGAGCACCTTTTACAATAAGTGTTTCATTACCCTCCAATCCAGATTCAATGACCGTTTGATTTTTATAAGATTTGCCAAGTTTTACAATTCTTTTGACGGCTTTGTCATCTTCCATCAACATCACATAGTTGTTTCCGTCAACGTCTTGCATGATCAAATTATCATCAATGACAACAGCCTTAGGTTTACTGTAATCCTGGATAAGAAGTGTTGCCATAAGATTAGGTTTTACAAGACCAGATTTGCTGTCCACTGAAGCTTCAATATCAAATGTTCTGTTATTAGGATTGATTAAACGGCTGATTTTAATAACTCTTCCATTTTGGGTTTGTTCGATAGCAGGAAATTGAATTTCAACCACATCTCCGTTTTTAACTTTGCCTAAAAAGGTCTCAGGTACCTGAGCTACTACTTTAAGAGCATTTGAATTAAGGATTTGAACAATCGGCATACCAGGGCCACAAACTTCGCCTTCTTTTACCATAACGTTTTCGATATAACCTGACACTGGCGCATAAACATTAGCTTTTGTCATTTCATATTCCAATCGCTCTTTTGATTTTGTTAGTTGCTCCACTTGATTTTTTGATTGAAGGTATTGTACTTCAGATCCAATATTTTGCTTCCAAAGTTTTTCTTGTCTTTCGAAAATATCTTTTGCTAGAGCAAGGGAAGTTTCAATTTCTACAATACTTCTCTTCAAACTTTCAAGGTCAACTTTTGCTATCAAATCTCCTCTGTTTACAAAGGCATCTTTTTTTACTAATAATTGTTTGATACGACCACCTGTTTCAGAGCTGGCCATACCTGGATCTTGAGCAGTAGCAACATTGCCCTGAACTTCGACAAAAGAGCCAAAGTTTTTGATGCTCAATTTTTTTACAGTAATATCTACTTTCTTTTGAGATTTAACTGTTTTGTCGATTTTTGCTAACCATTTTTCAAGAGCATCTTTTTCAGCTTCCAATTTTTTGATAGCATCATTTTTTTCTTTAATGGCTGCTCTGACTTTATCAGGATTTTTTGATCTAAGCGGGTCATTTTGATTAGCACCGCAGGAACTTAATAACAATATACTAATTGCTAAGAAGGAAATATTAAAAATGTTTTTCATGATTTATTTGTTGTTAATTATTTTCCAAATGCTTTTTCTAAATCTGTTTTTGCTATGGCCAAATCATAAATCGCATTCATGTAATTGGCTTGGGTTCTGTAGAGTTCCTGTTCAGCAGTGGTAATTTCCATACTGGAACCAACACCCTCTTTGTATTTGATTTTTGTTTTTTCGAGAATTTTTTCAGCTAATTCAAGATTCTTCGTTTGATTGGCTAATCTTTGTTTAGCATTTAAGTAGGCGATTCTGGCGTTGGAAACTTCCAGTTCTGTACCAGTTTCAAATTGCTTGATTTGAAGTGAAATTTTTCTCTTATCGATTTCTGCCATTTTAATTTTGGAGTCTTTTTCAAAACCATCAAAAATCGGAACATTCAAAGATAAACCGGTTATAGTGATAGGGAAGAAGCCTGCCTCGTCCTTGTCAAAAAGATTATTTCTTTGAATTTGATATTGATGAGTAAAGAAAGCCGACATCGAAGGAGCGTAACCCATTTTGTACCTTTGAATATTCAATTCATTCAAATACTCGCTTCTTTTAAGGATGTCTAACTCAATTCTTCCTGATAAATCAGCTTTGCCCTTGAGGTCAGAAGATGCTGGTTCTTGTATCAGTACATTCAATTTATCAGATAACTCAATTTTTTGGTCAATAGGATAGTTCATTTGGAATTTCAATACATTGTAAGCCAAATCAATTTGACGGATAACCATTTCAGATTCACTTTTTAGATTAGAAAGGGCCAACGTAATTCTATCTACATCCAATTGTTCGACCAAGCCATTTTCTTTGAAGGCCTTGGTTTCACTGTAAAGCTTTTCAAGGTTCTCGATGTTTTTTGTTAGTGTTTTATTGTTTTCCTCGGCAATTAAAACGGTCAAATATGCTTTTTTGACATTGTATTTTACCTGTTGGATACTTAAATCAGTTTGACGGTTGGTCATGTCAACCAAACCTTTAGCTGCTTTTAGTCCAACGAAATAAGAACCATCGAAAACCAGTGTATTCAGATTGATACCAAAGTTTAAGTTGTTATTGGTACCGAATCTGACCGGTTGAGGATTTCCGGTTGGCAGGTTTGCAGAAGAACCAGAAGGTATAACTTGATAAGCTTCCATAGTACCAACAATTGCTGGTGTTAAAAAGTCAGGCAATAACTGTGTTGGTAAATTGATATTGTACTGATAGTTTAGAAAACCACTTGCTTTGGGAAGACCTATACTGGTGTATTCTCTTACCTGTTGCTTTGATCTTTCATAATCAAGCTTTGCATTTTGTACAGAAAGGTGATTTTCCTGAGCATATTTAATGGCATCTTCAATTGAAAAAATAAATGCCTGAGCATCAATCTCTGAAAAGAAGGCTATTGTCAATGCTGTGAAAAATAATTTTTTAAAGTTCGAAAACATAGACTTTGGAAATGAATTAAATAATATTG
>JBILRD010000232.1:0-4422 GCA_044372845.1 Saprospira sp.
AACCCATCCAAACAAACGATGGAAATTTATTTCGATGAAATTCTGAGAACTTCCTACAAGGGCAACCTCCAGCAATTTTTCGGAAAGGAGAAAAATATCTATGTCGGATTTACGGCTTCCAGCGGATCCAAAGCCAATTTACAAATGATTTGTATTCAATCTCTGGACGTTCAATTGGATGAGGCATTTGACAGTCAATTAGATTTTGAAGAGAGCGTCGGCATCTTTCCAAATCCTTTTCGCGAACGATTGACAGTAGATTTAAGCTTCTCCAAAGAGGAAAAAATCAATATTCAGTTGTTTGATGGTAGCGGTAAAGTTGTCCAAGAGATTCCAAACCATTATGTCAAAAACAACCAGTATTATTTTAATATGCCTGGTCTTCCCAGCGGAATTTATTACATCACAGTGACCAATGGACAGCATCGGGTGAGCAAAAAATTCTTCCACAACTCTAGTATCAGAGCCTGATCACCTGATATTACATTTTAACAGGGCATACTTTTTTCCCTCACTGATGATCTCAGCCCCATCCCATTTTGGCGGATTCTTAACATCCACCACCTGAAATTCATAGACAGCATGTCCGATGGAATACAAACTGTTGTTATTGTATCGATAAAAATATCCATACATCTTCCAACCTTCATAAAATTCAGGCATAATTCCAATAGACCTTCCTTCAGGGATAATTTGCTTGAATTGAAGGACATCTGAAACGATTTCTTCGTCTTTAACAGGTCGATCAAAATTATAAATCATCCATGAAATAGAAAAAACAAGGAGACTGAATGACAATAAAGAAATGATCAATACCTTTCGTACCATCAAATATTTTCGAAATGGATAAAATAATACTCCAATAGCTATTGCCCAAAATGGAAAGGATGGTAAGAGATAAAATCCCATTTGCTTGGGACTGATCAGTATGGGAAGACTAGCAGAAAATGCTATAAATAAAAATAACAGGCTCTGCTTTTTGTCGAATTCTTGACGGTTAATTTTTTTCCTAAAAATAAGATTAAGGATACCATACAATAATATTACCGGCAAAATTTCTTCGGCCAATCTTTTGAGGATCAAAAATCTGTTTCCTGAAACTTGCTCTAACTGGAAGGTTCCTGAAATCTGTAAGGACATGTATTTTTGATAATATTCAAAGGCCGCTTCGTTAAAATGAAGTAGTAAATAAAAAAACAATAAAAATGCCATTACAGGAATTATGGCTCTAAAAAATTGTCCGATCGAAAAACTCCAAATCAAAGCAAGAAATGGAATCGCCAATGGAAATAATCCGACTGGCCCTTTACACAAAACAGCAGCGAAGACCAATAATCCTGAAATCAATAATTTTAAAATTGTCCAGGAATTTTTTTGACAGGCAGACAACATAAAAAACCCTGCCCAGGTACTAAACAAGGTCAGACTGTTCTCCAAAATATTATTGGAATAGGCCCAGGCAGTTGTTGGAAATAACAACCAGACAAACAATGGAATCCAGGCTGTACTTTTTTCGAAATGGATCGTCCATATCTTATAAATTCCAAAACCTGTCAAAAGACAAATGATCAGGGAATAAAGTCTGTCAACAAACCAAAAGTCTCCTATCACTTTAAAAAATAATCCTTCCATCCACAAGGCCAAAGGTGGATGTCCGTAAAAAGGATTCAGGCTGCTCTCACTCAACTGAAAATGCCAGAAATCCTTCCCTTCCAAACTCCAGTTTCTAGACATGGTGCCATAATAAAGCCCATCGACAAATATTCCATGGCCAAAAAGCCAGGGCAATAGCGCCAAAGACCAGCAAGCTATCAGGATTTATTATCCGTATGCATAGTTTGCTTTTTTTCTGCAAGATAACAGTTCAAAGTTTTATCTTTGTAATCTGATAATTATTTTTAAATGTCTGTTACAATAGTACAAAAATTAAAATGGCTTTAATAAAATCAGTTCGAGGAATCACCCCTCAATTCGGCAAAAATTGTTACCTCTCAGAAAATGCAACAGTCACAGGCGATGTCATCATGGGTGACGATTGCAGTGTCTGGTTTCAGGCAGTTGTAAGAGGAGATGTCCACTCGATCAGAATTGGCAATAAGGTCAACATTCAAGACGGAGCAATCATCCATTGCACTTATCAACGGGCACCGACAACTATTGGAAATAATGTCTCTATCGGCCACCGAGCGATTGTTCATGGTTGTACCATCAAGGACAATGTACTGGTAGGCATGGGTGCTATGGTGATGGACCATGTCATTGTCGAGTCAAACTGCCTGATAGCCGCCGGAGCAGTTGTCCTGGAAAATTCTCATCTGGAAAGCAACTGTATCTATGCGGGGATTCCAGCAAAAAAAGTCAAAGAATTGAGTCCCGAAAAATTTGCCGATACCATTGGTCGAATTACCGATTCCTATGTCATGTATGCTTCCTGGTATCAGGAAAATGAATAATCATCCTCCTAAAATAATTCCTATGTCATTTCAAATTAGAATACTATCTCTCCTACTGATTTTTTCTATTGGAATAATTTCCTGCGGAAAAAAAACACAATCCAAGAAAGATCCTATTTCCATTAGCCTGGATGATGCCGTTACTCAGCAAATATTAAATATCCGATCCAAGAGAAATGCTTTTGGTCAGGCAAATGTCGAGGCGATCAAAACCTTCATGGCCGTTGACAATCCAACGCATCGCTATATGGCAGCCCTTTCTCTGGCTTCTATTCAGGATAGCTCTTGTATTGACGCTTTGGCAGATGCCCTTAGCGATCCCTATGATGAAGTTCGAAGAGTAGCAGCCTTTTCGCTTGGGCAAATTAAAAGTGCTACTGCCGCAAAAATATTGACAGAAGCTTTCAGAAATGATAGTGTGAGAACAGTACAGGCCGCAATTCTTGAAGCCGTTGGAAAATGTGGAACTGAAAACGAGCTGAAAAGCCTTTGTGTCGCCAATCCCTATCCTATTCAGGACAGTTTGCTGCAGGAAGGATTTGCCCTGGCCCTCTATCGTTTTGCTTTGCGAAAAATGGTTCAGCCCGAGGGGACAGACCGCATCATGAAAGATTTTATCTCCAATCCTGCTATGCCCGCCAAAGCCCGATTTGCTGCTGCCAACTACATGGCAAGGGTGCCTGATCTGGATTTATCAGCCTATGAAGACATTTTGATTAACAATGTAGAATCTGAAAAAGATCCAAATATGTTGATGCTGATGGTCATCGGATTGGCAAAAACAAAAAAAATCAATGCCTTGAAAACGCTGGAAAGCACCTTTGTCAGATCCAATGATTATAGAGTAAAATGCCAGATTATTCGCGGATTGAATAATTTTCCCTACGATTCCTGTACTAACATCATCAAAAAAGCTTTCAATGATTTTAACAACCATGTAAAAGTCAGTGCCGCCGATTTTTTGATCAATAACGGAAAAAGTGCCGCCGCCATGGACTATATGGATTTGGCCGAGAAAGAGAAAAACTGGCTGGTTAAAACTAAACTGATGGCCGCCGCCATGAAAAATACCGAGGCTTTCAAACCACAGGTAAAAGCCTTTATCAGCACCAAGTTGACCGAACGATTTTCAAAATCCAAAAATGAATATGAGAAAGCTGAAATTCTACAGGCGCTCACTCATTTTGCCTGGAACTACAGACAAATCGCTGATGCCGCTTTCCCATTGGTTGATAGCATCAAGGTCTCTCCAATCCTGAAATCAAATGCTGCAGCTGCACTGGTTTCTATCTATTCCAATCCAAAACTTGATCTGGAACTGGGATTTTCCTCCGCCGCCTTAAAGGCTGATATGAACAGTATCTTCAAAAAGATTATTGAATCGGGAGATGTAGGAGCTATAGCCATCGTATCTGAGTTGATATCCAATGAAAAATTCAATTTCAAAGCCATTTATACCGATTTTGAATTTATCAGGGCAGCACAAAAAAAATTGACCTTACCCAGAGATATCGAAACGCATATCTACCTTCAAAATGCTATTGATTATTTGTCCGGAAACAAGGGCAAATCGAAAAAAGCCAGCGGTAATTATGTCGAGATTGACTGGCATTTTATCAATGCACTCGGTAAAAAACCAAAAGTTGCCATCGAAACCAACAGAGGAAGAATCGTGATGGAACTTTATCCCAATGAAGCGCCGGCGACAGTCATGCAATTTGTCAATCTGATCAATATGGGCTATTATGACAATCGTCCTTTCCACCGAGTAGTGCCCAATTTTGTTGTACAGACAGGTTGCAGCAGAGGTGATGGATGGAGCGGATTTGATGTCAATGTGGTGACAGAAATCAGCATGCTGAGATATACCGAAGCAGGAAGAGTCGGAATGGCTTCAGCCGGAAAAGATACCGAAAGTGCGCAGTTTTTTATTACCCATGCTCCAACCATACATTTGGATGGCAATTAC
>JBILRD010000231.1:0-4422 GCA_044372845.1 Saprospira sp.
GGATGTTGCTGAGCTTCTAAAGATTACTCCGCAGGCATATAGCAAAGTAGAAAGAAATGAAACAAAACTCGATACAGAGCGACTTGAAGAGATTGCCAAGATTTTCAAAATGAGTGTTGAAGAAATTCAGCAATTTGATTTAAGAAATCTATTTCTGAATAATTTACATGAATGTAAAGATAGCCTCACTATCAATAACATCAACAACTTCTACACCAACGATCAGGCGATGTTCGAAAATATTTTAGCGCAGCAAAAAGAGATGATAGAGATGTTGAAGGATGAACTGCAATTTCTACGTTCTCAGGTCAGTAACCTTACTAAAGATCAAAATAATAATCTATAAACCATAGACCTTTCCTATTTAGGTTTTCTCTGACAGACCTCTCTAATCACAAATCGTATCAATCCGAAAGTATTCGGATCGAAAGTATTCGGATCGTATTATTTTCCCTGAAAAAGTATACTACTTATAAAAATCATGCTGATAATTCAAATCCAGATCACTTAGAATCATTTCCAGAATTTCATCGTCTTTTGGATTGTACCCTTTTCTAAGATTATACCCGTAAAGTGAACCCATTGTCTGCCATTTGACGGCTTCCCAACCTCCGCGTATCGTGGTAATTACATTGTAAAAAGGCTTGTTCAATTCTCTTTCTACCATTTTAATCAGAATAAATCCCTGAGATTTGGACAAAGATTTTAGTTCCTCTTCATATTTTGGTTTGAGGCCTTTTTCGAGATTCTTGGTATATTTCTTCCTTTTTTTGTTTTTCATTTCGGCCGTCTCTTTTTCGATTTGACGATACAATCTGACCGCTTCAAGAGCATAAGGATAAACCTTGGCGGCATTTCTTCGCCATTGGAAGTAGCGTTTTCGTTCTTCTTTGGATCCAAAATCCTTTTTTCTGGTAATATTTACGTCTGGCGCACTAATAGTTGGAAGTGTATCTCCATCGATGATGACAACATGGATGATTTTACCGTCAATTACAGTAGTGCTAAAATATTCTCCCTCTCTGATAATATTCGTATCTTTGGCAATATCAATCTGAGCGAAGGAAAGCTGGTATATTAAAACTGAAAGCAGTGTAAGTACTATTTTATTTGTATTCATCATCATAGTTTATTATTAAACGCTACAAAAACCATACTATTTTAAAGCCTCTAAGATATTTACTATCCAGTTTATGAATTTCAAAGATAAAATAAGATTTCAGAAAAAACATCTATGGATTTGGTTAGGCTTGTCAGCCTTGATACTAAGATTCATTTTTGGACTTTTTCCTGAAATTTGCGAACTGCTCTATTCAAGATTTTTATTTGTAGGAATCCGGGTAATGATTGATTATAGTTGGGCTAGTCTCTCTCCTGTTGCTGTTTTATACTTTATGTTTGTTGGTCTTATCATAATCCTGATAAACAGCGTATTCGGATTTTATCATCAGGTAAAAAATAAGGTAAGCAAAAGAGAGATTATTAACAATATTCTTTTAAAATCTGCAAATTTCATAGGCGCTGTTCTATTCTTCTTTTTGGTTTTATGGGGATTCAATTATGCCAGAGTTCCATTGGAGAAAACTATTGGATTAGAAGTCAAGGAATTAAGCAAAGTTGAATTGATGAACGAGGCTGATTATATCATGACAAAAACAGTTGATTTAAGATATAGAATTAAAGGAAATGAAATTACAGAATGCACTGAGGAATTGTTTCCTAAAGATCTTGAAAATGAAATGAGAAGCTGTCTTGTTGATGTTTTGAAAGACTTTGATTACCCAACTTACGGAAAAGTAAGAGGCCGGGAAATCTACCCAAAGGGCTTGTTGTACGGCTTTAATTCTTCTGGAGTTTATATGCCATTCAGTGGGGAAGGCCATATAGAATCTGGTCTTCATATTCTTCAAAAACCTTTTACACTAGCTCATGAAATGGCTCATGGATATGGATTTGGAGATGAAGGTACCTGTAATTTCTTAGCTTATCTGGCCTGTCAGAAATCAAAAAATCTTGCTGTGAGATATTCTGGGTGTATTGCATATTGGAGATATGTATTCGGCCAGTTGGATAAAGATGATTTCTTAAAAATGACAAAAAATTTGGATCAGGGGTTTAATAATGACTTGAAAGCAATTCGTAGAGAATATAATAAATATGATGAATTTTTTCCTGGTTTACAGGAGATAACCTACGAAGCTTATCTTCAAATGCAAGGAATTGAAGAAGGATTATTGAATTACGATCGGATGCTGTTAATGCTAGCTGCCTACAGAAAAAAATATGATATTTAATTCAACTCAACAGTTAAGTAATAATCATTTGTTTTTTACCTAATTTTGTAGAAATTTTATTGCGTGTTTTATTTTAAAAAATTCTTTTCTGCTGATAGTTTTGTCTTTCTGTCATTTTTTTTGACATTGGTTTGTCTTTGCATTGCAGAAATTACGAATGCTCAGAATAGCACTAATCAAGACGCGAATCCGATTCCCCAGATTTTGAATCAAAATTTTAACAATTTGGATTCAAATGCAATACCCAAATATTCAACTATTTTTAAAGTTGAAAAGAAAGTAATTGAATCTCATTATGAAATCTTGAAAATAGTTAGCATTGATCATTTAAACTATTCTTCAGACACTATCGACAGGAGTTTTTTAATAAATAATCCATTTGACATAGACGACTCAAACAATCCATTCAATTTGCCAAGAAATGGCACATACTCTTCAAAGTTTAGTAAGAAAAATAAAGACAATCAACAAGTTGATAAATTTTTCAAAGAATTATTTGCCTATAAATCCGTCTCAAAAAAAACAGTCTCCAATAGAAGGCCTTCTGTTGTTGCTCCAATTTGGTTATTATTTACTTTATTGTTATTGTTATCATTTTACACCTATGTTATTGTTGCTTACCGAAAAGAAGTTTTTAAAACCTTACAAGCCTTCAAAAATATAAGCTGGGCAATCCAACCTTTTAGAGAACAAAAAAACATTTTTACACCATTCAGCCTGCTTTCTACCAGCTTATATATTTTATCCATCGGGCATTTTGCTTTTATAGCATTGAACCTATGGCTATCCAGGTCAGAACAAGAACAAGAATGGAGTTTTTCTATGTTAATATTTTGTATCCTTCTTGGATTAGCTTTATTTATTGTCAAACTGGGTCAAGTTAGGTTATTTGGAATAGTTTATCCGGTAAGTCAACAGATGGATTACTATAATTTTGTTATTAGCAATAACAGTAGGGTTTGTGGGTTATTTCTTTCGCCAATCCTATTCCTAATGGTCTATCCGCCTGATGTAATCAAGTATTTTACATTGTATGCTGTGCTCATGATATTGGCTGCTTCATACCTATTTAGATATATAAAAAGCGGAATTGCGGCATCTAAAATAATTACTGCTAACAAATTACATTTTTTTATTTACCTTTGCAGTGTGGAAATAGCTCCTGTGTTTATCATATTGAAGTTTTTAACCATCATTTAAACCTTGCTGAACATTATGTCGTCAGCGGACAGAAAAAAAAGATTAAATATAGTTAACAGTATTCTGGTTACACAGATTACTACAGCAAACAACCAGGCGCCATATGACCGTCTGGTGGAGAAATATGGCGTAAAAATAGATTACAGGCCTTTTACCGAGGTGCAGCCAGTAAGTGCCAAAGATTTTCGAAAACAGAAAGTAAATCTTGAAGAGCACAGCGCTGTTATTTTTACAAGTAAAAGTGCCATTGATCACTATTTCAGAGTATGTGAAGAAATGAGATTCAAAGTTTTGGCCGATACCAAATATTTTTGTATCTCCGAGGCTATTGCCCTTTACCTTCAAAAACATACTACTTACAGAAAAAGGAAAGTTTTTTTTGGCGCAAGAACTTTGCAAGATTTAAAACCACATTTAATCAAACATAAGAAAAAGGAAAAGTTTTTACTGCCTTGTTCAAACTTAGGTAAACAATCTTATGTTAGTTTCCTTGAGGAAAATGAATTTGATTTCTCAGAAGCAGTTATGTATTTATCTGTAAGTTCAGATTTATCTGATCTTGAAAATGTATTCTATGACATATTGGTTTTCTTTAGTCCAATCAGTATTGATTCACTATATGAAAACTTTCCTCAATTTAAACAAAACAAAACTAGAATTGCTGTTTATGGCGACACAACAGCACAGGCTATATTAGATAAAAAACTGATTGTTGACATAATGGTACCTGATCCGAATAATCCTCATGTTAGTTCTATGGCTGAAGCAATAGAACAATACCTCAAAGAGTTAAAAGGATTGTAAAATTTTATTATACATTTTAACTATTTATTTATTCATAACAAGTCATTTATAAAATGGACACTGCAACAAAACTAAATTACAAAGTAAAAGATATTTCTTTAGCAGATTGGGGTCGCAAAGAAAT
>JBILRD010000233.1:0-4415 GCA_044372845.1 Saprospira sp.
TGTTTAAATTTAATTTTAATCAACCCACCCATCCAATTTTCCATTCGAACCGAAGCTTTAGCTATAGTTCTCTTATCCTCATATTTATTGTATTTGTATTTTTCTTTAGCATGTACATCGCAGTAAGAAGTAATCTCAAATAATAAATCAATAATATTCTTTAATTCATTGTTACTGTTATGATTCAGTTTTAATATTTCATAGTTTTTACCTAATTGAATAAGTTGAGCTTTGAGAGCATCGCTAACAGATAGGTTTAGCCATTTTAGTAGTGCGTCTTGACCTTTTTGAAAATAAAATTCTTTAGAATCAATAATTTTCTTGTTATGCGGTTTTGAAAGTATTTGATTTATTTCTTCTATTGTCATGTTTTTTGAATTATTAAGACTTTTAGGTTATGTTCTTGCTAATGTGAACAAGAAATATTCAGTTAACTTACATCTATTCTTGCAATTTTGTATAACCTACAATGCTATATACAAATATACATTTTATTTCTAAATAGCTCAATTTCAAAATCCAAGCAATAAAATTAAATCATCAGATTTTGTTTTTTAACTTCCTCAATTAATAACTTAAATCCCCTTAATGACGAAAAAGAAGAAAAAAGCAACTTTTCGTCAATAAGGGTTTTGGTAGAGCTTTACAAACAAGTTTTATTTGTATTTAAAATCTGCTATTTGTGATCTTTATAACAAGTTTTAATTGTTAAAATAGTATATTCTATTTTCAATATGCCGAAGCCAAAGATTTGAAAATCGTCCACCATTTTGCCTTTCCCTCACTTTTCCCAAGTCTCACAATAATCAGATCTTTTGACGGATTTACATAGACAAATTGTCCCAAAATACCTTCAGCCATAAAGTCTTCATTTGGTGTCGGTAACCACCACTGATATTGATAAAAGTTTACACTTCCTTCAGATATGTCCAACTTAGTCGATTCTTCCACCCATTTTTGAGAGACAATTTGTTTTCCATTCCAGTTGCCTTTGTTTTTGTATAGTCGTCCAATTTTAGCATAATCTCTAGCTCTGGCATTGAGACAACAAAATGTTTTTTCCAATCCATCTTTCTTTCTATCTATACTCCAAGAGGCATCATATTCCATTTCCAGAGGAGTCCAGATCTTTTCTTGAAGATAGGAAGTAAGCGTTTTACCGTTCAGTGCACGCTCCAAAACCAATCCTAATAGTTGTGTATTACCGCTTACATATTCAAACTTTTTACCCGGTTCAGATTTTAGCTTCATTTTTTCAATTGATTTTCTCAGATTAAGACCATAATAAAATGAAGCGGCATCTCCAAAGGGATTGATATAGCTTTCGTTAAATTTTATTCCGGAAGTCATCTGCAAAAGATGTTTGATAGTCACTTTGTCAAACCCATTTTTTGACAATTCGGGAATGTAATTTGTAATGGGCTCGTCAACCGATTTGATCAATCTTTCGTCAATAGCACAACCAATTAAAATGGAGGTGACAGATTTAGCCATGGAGAAGGAAGGAACAATACTTTCTTTGTTATATCCTTTGAAATATTTTTCATACTGGATCGTATCGTTTTTAATAATCAGGAAGGCTACAGTCTTATTTTTTTCAAGGTATTTGTCAAAAGGAATACCGTTCAACTCTTTTGGAAATTTACCAGGATTTGTGGTTTGAAAACTGAAGGAGGATTTGTTCGCAATCAAAGGTCTTGAAGGGAATTTTTGATGGTCTTTTATGTCTGCAAAATTATAAAATACAAAGCGACCTAACTGACAAGAGGTCAATAAGGTTGATAAAAGGACAAATAATGAAATTTTAAAAAATATATATGGTCTCATGTTTAAGTTGATTTTTCAGTTAGTTTAACCTATGGGAGGCAGATAATCTACAATTCTTTTTCAATCAAGATCATTGATTGGACTACGTTCCATGGCTTGTAGGTATTGAAATTTATCAATTTTCTGCCAGTCTACCATTTTTTTAAGACTTTTTCTTAAAATCATATCAAGCCATATTCTCATTGTTCTTCCATTTCCTTCCATAAATGGATGAGCAATATTCATCTCTACATATTTTGCAATAATTTGCTCAAAGTGATGCTCTGGCATTTTCTCAATTGTTGACAATGCCTCTTTCAGGTACAAAGCTGTTGCGAACCGAAAACCACCTTTTGAAATATTTTGCGAACGAATCTGACCGGCAAATTCATAAAGTCCTTCAAATAAGTAATGGTGAATTTGTTGCAATCCTTTGGTTGTACCAATCTCTATTTTTTCTATATCTCCACTTTCAAATAAATGGTATGCTTTTTCAATACTTTGTTTATCTATATTTTTCATTATTAAATTTGTTTTTGAAATTCTATGTAGGCTAATAAGATTTTTTAACTTCTTAATATTTCAGAAAGAAACTTAGTAAAGCATCCCAAATAACCAAAGTGGTATCTTGTTTTTATATCCTATTTCGATGTCGTCAGCAACTGTAAAACTATTTGGCAAGTCTTTGATTTGATCAAATCTTTTTGTTTTGCCACCAACTTCAAAGGTGTATTTATCGACGACAAAGTCACCTTGTTTTACAAGATAAATATCCGATACCACAGAGAGTTGATTTACAAAAAAGGTTTCTCTTGCTGAGCCAATATTTACATTTTCCCCCAATACACAAGCTAGATTAGTATTATTCAGTAATACTTTATCTGGTTTCGTTAAATCTCCAATTCTTTTATTTTTATATGTGATTAAATTTAGCAATTTGGCATTTGCCAGTAGGGTTAAATATTTGACAGTATTATTTCTGTTTGAGTCGATTGCAATGCTTAAATCGCTGATTTTGGGTGTATATGGAACTAATTCTGAAAGGACAGCAAGCAATCTTTTTATTTTGTATCGGGAGGAAAATTCAATGTTTTCAACCGCAGGAATGTCAACATCAATGATATTGTTAATGGCCTCTTGGAGTTTGAAATCATATTTTTTTAGTCCTTCTTTGAAAAATATATAATAACCTGATTTAAGATATTTCTTAAACAGAGGCATTATTTTAAGATTTTCAGTGATTTCTAATGCAATATTTTGATGGTTTTCAACAATTTCCTCCAAAGAATAAACAGGTAAATCGGCAATATTTTCAAATTTTAGAAATTCCCGAAAAGACAGGCCTTCCAATGTTTCATACACAACTCTTCTTGATAGGTCAGTGCTGGATCTATATATTTCTAAAAGTGAAGAACCGGTGAATACAATTTTTAGTTTTGGAAAACTATCGTAAATGTTTTTTATTTCGGTTGTCCAATTAGGATAATGGTGAATTTCATCTAAAAATAAATGAGTTCCTCCGTTTATGTAAAACTCATCTGCTAATTCAAAAAGGGAGTGATTCGCAAACCAGGTATTATCTAAACTTGCATAGAGCGCTTCGTTTTTGTTGTTGAAATTTGTCTTGATATGTTGTAACATCATAGTCGTTTTTCCAACACCTTTGGCACCTATAATGGCGATACATCTCTCGTTCCAATCAATGTTTTGATGTAAATATCTAAAGTGTTTTTCGTCTGTTTCTTGCAAAAGTCGAAGATAGATTTTAATCAGACTGTCAAGCATGAATGTATGTTTTAAGTTATAACCTCAATTTGCTAATAAATTGATAATATGTTTTTTCGATAATCAAAGATAATAAAAATGCTTATTTAAAATAGCATAAATAATAAAAAATGCTAATTATAAATAGCAAAAATGACAATAAAATGCTAATTGTATTTAGCAAAATAGAATAGGATTCCTTATTTATCTATCCTTTTTTTGTCATAGATATGCAAAAACAAAAGCATGAAAAACGAATGAATCCCAATACCAATCGAGACAAAAATGGTATTCTCAGTCAGAAAGGAGCTGAGCAGCAGTACATAAAACAATAAAAACCAGGTCGATTGGTAATTCCTCCGGTAAAAGAGTGGAAAAAGGAAGCAAGCTAAAAAGAAGATCAGCCCGACAATTCCGCAGGAGGCGTAGATCGAAAGGAACTGATTATGCGGTTGCATGGGTTTGATGTTTTTATAATCCTTTTCATAAATCTTGGTTTGTTCATCTTCCAGATCACCGAGACCAACGCCAATCCATGGATTTTGATTAGCGACTTTCAAAGCTATTTGGTAGGAAAGCAACCTTTGTGTATCTGATAAATTGGCAACTTCTCCCTTTTGATATTGCTCCCAATTGTAGCGCATCAGATAGAATTTTTGTCTGAAACTCGGTAAACTTACAAAGGCCAGATAGGGCAAAATCAGCATCATGGACAGCAAAACTATTCCCAGGATCTTTCTTTTTTCAACAAATATGATTTTCCAGATATAGATAAAAACACCCAAATAAAAGGCTAATATTCCACTGCGTACAGAAAGGATATGCAACATGATAAACAGGAAAAT
>JBILRD010000312.1:0-3440 GCA_044372845.1 Saprospira sp.
TTCTCAAAATTCTAAGAAGATTTACATTATTAACGGATCATTTGAAGGAACCCCTAAAGAATCCAGCAACCCATCCGGATGGAAATCTTGTGGATATAATTCAAGCCCCGATATTTTACCCGGACCATGGGGAGTTCACCGATCTGCCACAGACGGAAAAAGTTTTTTAGGTCTTATTTGCAGGGAGGATAATAGTTTTGAATCTATAGAGACCAAGCTTTCAGAACCTATAAAAAAAGATAGCTGCTATAGTTTCAAGGTTGATCTTTCCAGAGCTTCTTCCTATTCCAGTTATAATGCTGCTGCAAGTTTCAGAATATGGGGAGCAAAAAATTCCTGTCAAAAATCTCAATTACTGCTTAGTTCTGATCCCATTGATCATTATGATTGGAAAACCTATTATTTTAGTTTTATTCCCAACAAAAATTACGATTTTATCATCATTGAATGTTATTACAAAACGCCTTCATTGCTCCCTTACAAAGGAAATATTTTAATTGATCGCCTTTTGTACTTTGAAAGTTGTACAAGAGCTTAAAATCTCTGAGACTTTGATTTTGTAAATACCAACATGAACAATACCCTTGAAGATATTACCAAAACCAGCATTCAATTGATGCTCAAAGAACCATTCTATGGTCATCTTTTTAGCACTATTTTAAAAAAAACCAGTGAAGAAGTTGATAGTATAGAAATTATTATTGGGCAAGATAATATACTATACCTCAAAGTAAATCCCAAATATTGGCATGAAGATCTTCAAGGAATTGATTTTGACCATACACA
Organism: Saprospira sp.; assembly: GCA_044372845.1. GTDB lineage: Bacteria > Bacteroidota > Bacteroidia > Chitinophagales > Saprospiraceae > Saprospira. The sequence continues at coordinate 787 of JBILRD010000312.1, forward strand.
AAACCTAAAGTATGGCGCATTAAAGCATCAAATTCTCCATATTGTCTTTAAACATTTTTTAAAAACTAAAGAGTTTGGGAATAAAACAATATTTGACATTGCAGCAGACCTTACTGTTAACCAATACATCCATTCGAGTCAATTGAACTTTGATGCCATTAGAATTGAATCCTTTCCTGATTTTAATCTGGAAAGAAATCAATCTGTCGATTACTATTACAACAGACTAAAAGAAGAGTTAGATAAGATCAATCCCAATGTAAATGACGAGAATTCAGTTATCGATGCTGCTGAGAAAGATTCTACCAATCAAAACGATAAAGAGATTGAACTTAATGAGGCTCAAGAGAAACTGCTCAATTTAATCTCTGATCAAAAAAATACTTGGCTAAAACAGCATCATTTTTGGAATGATTTAAAAAAATTAAGTCATACAGATAGTCAAATGATAGAAAATGGGGTCAATGAACTGGTTGTTAATAGCTTACAAAGAGTAAAAGATAAGAATTTTGCTAATTTACCAGCTGCTATTAAGGATTATATTAACTTTCTTGAACAATCTCTAAAACCATCAGTCAATTGGAAAAAAGCTTTGAGCCTGTTTTGTTCCAGCAGCAGAACAACTTATATTAAAAACACCATCAGTAAACCTTCCAAGAGGTATGGTAGCAGTCCGGGTATAAAAATTCAAAGAAAACATAAATTACTTGTTGTTATCGACAGTTCAGGATCTGTCATTGAGGAAGAGATCAATGAATTTTTTAATGAAATTCATCTTATCTGGAAACAGGGAGCCGATATTTTAGTGATTGAATGCGATTCAGAAATTCATAACCAATACATTTATCAGGGACATTTCCCTAGTTATATCATAGGAAAAGGAGGCACAGACTTCAATCCGCCTATAAAATTTGCCAATGATATTCATAAACCCGATGCCATCATTTATTTTACAGACGGCAATGCTGAAGCACCAAAAATAAAAAGCAGAAAACCCATTCTATGGTTAATTTCTTCTAGGGGAATCGACGAGAAGGATTGGACATTTCTACCAGGAAGAAAGGTCAAAATAAAAAATAATTCAGCTTTTTAATAGATAATCGTTATCTTGTTTTCAATCCAATTGAAAAACGTTTTATGGTATGATTCTATCTTTCAGGCATCTTCCAATAATATTTATCACCCTTTTTCTACTGTCTTGTCAATCAGAGAAAAATAATATAAAAAAGTCCAATCTCAATGGAACCTGGGTTTGTATTGATGCCAGTATAGACCAAGATAAAGAAGCAGGTAAACTGATGGTTAGAGATTCTGTTAATTCAGGAGCTACTATCGAATTTACAGAAACTGTTATGAAATTTGAACAATTAAGCGATATCAATAAACCCAAAGAATTAAATTATCAATTAAAAGGCAATCATATTATTTTTCCTGAAGCAGCTGATTTGACATTTGAAGTTTTAGATTTTAAAGAAAACAGAATGACTATTGTCTTCAGTGCGCTGAAGAGAGATTTTGAAATGACGCTTCAAAAAAAGTAATATAAAAAACTTATCAACTTTCCGACTTATTCTATCATGCCAAAATTCCCTAAAAAATTATTGTTAGCACTAAGAATTATCCTTGCTATTGTTGGCGCTTTAGTCATTGGCGGCATTGTTAATACCACCATAATCAATATTAGTGGCGCTATTATTCCTCCTCCTGAAGGTGCAGATTTGAGCAATATGGAAGGCTTGAAAAAAGCCATGGTACTTTTCGAACCAAAACATTTTCTAATGCCTTTTTTGGCGCATGCTCTTGGTACCTTTAGCGGGGCACTTATTTGTAGTTTAATCGTTAAAGAATATAAAATAATTAGCAGCTTGGTGGTTGCTTTATTTTTCTTTATCGGCGGGTTCTTTATGGTTTTAAAGTTACCCTCTCCTATTTGGTTTAATATTATAGATTTGGTTTTTGCTTATTTCCCAATGGCTTGGCTGGGATCTTTATTGATTAAAAAATAATATTTTATTCATGAACCGTATCTGGCTTTTCATACTCCTTAGTTTTATCATTTTTCATATCAAAGCTCAGACCCTTCCATTGTCGACACAGTCAGGAAGAATTATTGATGCCGAGGGTAAAGATTTTATCATTAAAGGAGTCAACTGGTGGGGCGCCAATGGCAGCCAATATCCCTACAATAAAAATCATAGTAAGAATACCGACACCCATGCCATGCCTTTCGGCTTACATATTCAAAAACTGGAAACGATTGCCGAATTGATAAAAAATGCCGGATTCAACTCTGTCCGTCTACCCTTCTCCAATCAAATGCTTCATGATAATACCAAGGTCCTGGAGGAATGGGTTGGACCCAATCAACAACTCATAGGATTAACGCCACTTGAAGTGATGGATAAGATTATCAATGCTTTGACTGATAAAGGAATATATGTTTTGTTAAACAATCACTCGACCACTACCCATTGGTGCTGTAATTACGATTTTAACGGGCTTTGGTATGGCAAAAACAAACATTATTCTCAAAGCCCCAAACAGTGGATAGAAGATTGGAAAATGCTGGCAAAAAGATACAAGAATAATCCATTAGTCATTGGAGCGGATTTAAGAAATGAGGTTAGACCAATGAGAATGAGGTATATACCATT
>JBILRD010000288.1:0-3608 GCA_044372845.1 Saprospira sp.
TTTATATTTATAGCACCTCCCGTAGAACAGGTAGCATCAGTTACTGAAACTGTCGAACTATTCAGAATATTTGGCTGTGATACAGTTGCAGAGGATACAGCAGTACAACCATTGACATCCGTAAGGGTAACATTGTAAGAACCCACAATCAGACCTGTTATGTTTTGAGTAGTACCACCATTGGACCATAAATAGGTATATGGGCTTGTTCCACCTGAACCCAATGTTGATGCAGAACCTGTAGAACCTCCATTACACAAGACATTTGTAGTATTATTAGCAGCAGAAACTGCAGTAGGTTGTGTGATCGTAATAGTTGTTGTACCACCACAACTATTAGCATCCGTTACATTTAAAGTATAGGTGCCAGCCGGAAGATTTGTAAAATTTTGAGTACCTCCAACAGCAGTGAGTGTTCTTACAGTTGTAGCACCACTTAGTAAAGTATAATTAAAAGGGCCTGTTCCGCTAGTAGTTGAAAACGAGAATGAACCAGTTGACAATCCATTACAACTTACATTCGTCACTGCGGAACTAGATATATTTAACGCAGGGCAACTGCTACATGCTGTTATAGAAGACAAGCTATTGTAGGTAATGGTTGTACCAGAGGCACTGACTACCTGAATCGGAAAATTAGTTGGTGTAGTTACAGTTGTTCCTGTACCATAAACTTGATACCCTGCAGGCACATTACAAGTTGCAACTGGAATAACACCATTCAAGCACTGGCCAAAAAACCAGGTATAACTACTATTACAAGCGGTACATTGTGCTTGAGTTGTAATTGGAGTAGAACCTCCAGGGTTCCAGGAATACCAGGTATATGGTCCTGTTCCTCCACTTACAGCAAGAACTGTTGGTGATTGCTGGCAAACAGATATCGGAGCGCAACTGTTTACAACTACATCCACTGACTCAGAACCACAAGCCAAGGTATAAGTTACTGTAAATGTTCCGGCTCCAGACAATGTAGGATTAAACAAACCAGTAGTTGCATTGATACAGGCTCCGCAACTTGCAGAGTAGGTACCTCCTGTCGATGTAGCCTGAATGGTTATTGGAGCGTCTGTAACACAAAGTGTATTAGGTCTGCAGAGAGTTGCATCACAGCAAACGATGGACTGAGGAGCACATGCGGCTGCAGCAAAAGATTGTATATATCCGGCTCTATTACCTGAATTGGAATTACCGGTCGACCCACCAGCGATGATATCTCCACCGGTGCTGACCTCTACATCATAAACATTAAAATTATTAGAGGTAGGATAGGTCGCCAATTGGGTTAAATTTTGATCAAATTTAATAACAGCATTTACGGAACCTACATAAATATTTCCACAATTGTCAATATCAATACCACTACAACCGACATTATTACCACCAAAATTAGAGTTAAAAACACCGCCAGGAATTGCGACAGTTGCCACTATAGCAGCATTCGAAAAATTTCTTTTTTGCAATTGGTTACCTCGATGAACATAAACAAAACCATTGTAATGTGCCAAAGCCATGATACCTGAATTGTTATATCTCCAGTTTTCACATTTATAACCCAAATCAATACCGCTATTCACTCTAAAAATACCCCCATTTTGAGTACAACTGTTCAAACTCTGATGAATGTAACCTATTGAATCATGACTCAAAAAATAATACTTACCATTATTACAAGGAGTTATGGATCTTACCTCTTGAGAATTGGTTAATCCTCCTCCTCCGTGGACTTGAACTCTTGTGATAACCGCTCCTGTAGTCATATTGATATCGAAAATGTATGGCAATGGCGTCAGAGTACCATCTGTGCCTGCAACTACCAGTCTTGTTTGATCACAATTAAAAGTAATATTCCAAAATTCAATCAAAGAGATAAGGCTACCAGGATTAGTATTATGCCAGATTTGTGCAGCTGTTGTGCTTACTTTCATAATTCTTGCTGGGGATCCATTGGAAATATAAGAATTACCGGCATCATCTACTGCAAAGGTGCCCAGCCATTCAGTTGTATCATAGGAAGTATTGTAGGTCCATTGCAATGTTCCTGCTGAATTATATTTTAATAATTGTAAAGGTGAAGTACCACCAATCAGATATACATTACCGGCACCGTCTCTTTCGCATTCCCAAACACAATCCCATCCGGTTGATGGAAAATTTGGCGTCTGTGTCCATGGATCGATAACAATCGTTTTGGAATGATCGTAATTATCAACAAAAAAACCGATCTGATTATTATTAACTACATATAATGACTTAATGACTTTAGAATTATTAGAAGCGAAAAATGTTACGGGAGCATGATCTACAATATCTCCAAACTTAGTTTTGATAGTTATCGTCCCATCAGAATTCTGCTGAATATTTTTATTGTATTCTAGTTTTACTTTACTAATATCAGCACCAGGATGAAGGATTAAAGAATATTTGTAGCCACCTTGCGGATGAATTTCATAGACAGCGTCAATCTTGTCGTAAAGATTTTTGTAAGTCAATTTTTTGTAGGATGAAATATGATTGCTGTTTGCCAAATTCCCTGCAAGATCATAAAATGAATAGCTGTGGTAAAAATCATCCTTGTCTTCCACTATAATCTGTACATTATCGTTAGCTCCAATCCATTTAGCTAAAACAAAATCATTTTCAAATTCCAATCTATGTCCCTCTTTTTCAAAAGCATAGATCTCAGCAGCATCTTTAAATCCTAGTTGTTTCTTTTCAGCTCTTGCCCTTCTCTCCTCTTCAGATTTAATTCGCTTTTGTTGATGTGACAATTCTATGACAACGCCTTCTTTGGTAAAGAAATAATCTTGATTACTTCCATCGTAAGCATATTCTACTTTTGATAATTTCAATGTCTTATCCCTCAAACTAAATTGACCTTTATTTTCAATAAAAGATTGAATTGGTTTTCGTTCTACTATCCAACTTTCATCTTTAATTGACTGTGCCTGAAGACCAGAACAAAACAATAAAAAAAATACAATAAGCTTAGTTGATTTAAATCTAAGTGACATAGTTATTTGGTAATTGGTTCTTGAATTTTGGAGCTAAATAAAAAGACTTTTTGGATTTTATTTAACAGAGCTAAAAGTAATAATATTTAATTATATATTAACTTCACAATATAAAATTTTACAAAACAAATAGTATGAAATACTATATTATATCCGGCGAAGTTTCCGGGGATTTGCATGGCAGTAAGTTGATCAAATCAATCAATACAATTGACAGCAAGGCAAACTTCAGGGCCTGGGGTGGTGAGCAGATGAAAAATGCTGGTGCTACTATTGCAAAAAATATTTCTGAACTTTCTATAATGGGGGTTATTCAAGTAATCAAAAGACTACCTGCATTGCTAAAAAACTTCCAATTTTGTCACGATGACATTTTAAATTACAAACCTGATGCTATTATTTTAATCGACTTTTCCGGATTCAATTTACGAATAGCTAAATGGGCAAAAAATAACGGATTTACCGTTTTTTATTTTATATCTCCACAGGTTTGGGCTACCAGAGCGGGAAGAGTTCATAAAATCAAAAAATATGTAGACAGAATGTTTGTCATCCTGCCTTTTGAAAAAGAGTTTTACAAGAAATATAATTATG
>JBILRD010000234.1:0-4393 GCA_044372845.1 Saprospira sp.
AATAATGGAAAGTCCGTATATAAGAGCATTTTTGATCCCCTCAGCACGGCTCTTGCTTCTTTTTGTAAAAAAAGCTACAGTAAGCGGTACCATTGGAAAAACACAGGGTGTCAATAGCGCAAACAAACCTCCAAGGAAGCCAAAGATAAAGATCATCCAAAGATTCATATCCTGTTGATGTTCTTCCGTAGCACAATCGCCTGATGCAATTGCTTTGGCTAAAGATTCTTTGATTTTTGGTCTTTCAATTCCTTTAGCGATGGTACCACTATTAGTAGAAGGGCTTATTTCAGAAGTGATTCCAGAGCCATTTTCCTGACTTCCAGAACTGTCTGAATTTATTTGTCCTGCATCATTTTTTTTTTCTTCCTCGCTTTTGGCGTCTTCAGATTTGGCAATTTTTCTAAGATCAATGCTGAACTGTGGTCCGGAAGGAGGTAAGCACATTTGATCGTTGCAAGTCATGAATTCAACATATCCGCTTACAGGCTTGGAGATGTCAGTACATTTGATACGCTGGGTAAAGGTGACATCGTGTTTGTATTTGGTTAAGACCATATCAAAAGTAGCATCATGACCAGATTTTTTATATTCAGGTTTTGATGCCCCTTCGGTAGCTTTCCCCACATTTTTATGATGATTGCTTTCTAAATTTATGGAAGTAGCAACAGGCCCATTGTCATTTGGCAAGTACATGGAATACACATACCATCCTTGATCAATTGATGCTGTAAAAAGCAGATCATACTCGTCATTGCCTGCACTTTTGGCTGAAAATGACCATTTTACTGGGTCCTGAGCTAGTATATTTTGAGTAAAAAGGATAGCTAAAAATGCAACAATTACTGGTATTTTGTATTTCATGACGCTTATTTTTAGTAAAATAGATATGTTAATATATCAACTATTGTGCAATACTACTAAAGTGAGTAGTTATATTTTGTTAATCAAAGGTTAAAAAGCTTACAGATTACTGATGTTAGATTTTAATAAAGCTTAACAAATTAAACTGAACAATGAGGGCTGTCAAAAACAGTATCAGATGTAATGATTCTGCAAGCCTATTTTTTTTGATACTTTGTAAGATTAAACTCAGGAAAACAGAGTAGGGTACTGCTAGAATCAGAAAGTCGTAAGTATGGATATTCTTGATTCCCAGAAAGGAAATACTAGAACAGATTAGTAAAATAAAAAGTACATTGATAAATTTCTGTTCTTTGATGGTCGTTTTACTTTTTAGCGCATTGAATTTTATAAATGACAAAAGTAAAATCAATAATAATGCTGCCAGGCTAAGGCTAAAATGGATATCTAGTTTGAATAAAAAATTTGTAGTTCCGAAGGAATTTAAGAATTCATAAAACCACCATTGGTTTAGTTTTTCAATGACAAAAAGATAAGTTCCAAATAGATAGAAAGGAAGGATTATGGCACTGATCAAAATGATAAATTCAGTCAAGTTGAAAGTTCTCAAGGTCAACCAGGATAATATTAAAAACGGGAAAAACCAGACCATTTGAACATTCAAAAGTACTGCAATTGAAATAAACATGGCTGCATTGAAAATTTCTGCAACAGAGGTTTTTTTCTCATAGGATGCATAAAGTTGAACTATACAGCCTACCAGAAGAAGGTTGGAGATAATGACGGGTGAAAATAGATCAGCATCTTTAATTAAAAAACTTAATAGAATAAAAGATACCGCTGTGAAGTAGGTTTGTCTTTTACCTAATCTGTAAAAATTGATTAGATTATTGATCCAAAGGGAGCTTGTAAAAACAATGATTAGGTAAAAAATGAAATTAAAAAGCTTGTTATCATTGGTGAATTGAAATAGCCCCTTCAATAGCAATGTTGATTCAACAGATTCTAAACGATGGTTGAAACCACTATACAAAAATGGTACTGCATATAAAAGCAGGAGTATGATAGTGAAAATATTGTTATTTCTAAATAAACTTAACATGAAGAGTTTTTCTAATAAAACTAATATTGAAATCTTAATATTCGGAATTTTTGATTCCTTTGGTGAAGCGCCACTAAAGTTGATGCTGAGGTCTGAGTCGCTTTTTTAAAATCAGGTAACAATGAAGAGAGTTCAGAATCTATAGGTTGAAAAATTTGATTTCTCTTGTTTGAACCCATTGGATTGATAACATATTCAAAAATATTGGTCGACCAGTTGATATCATCGTTGTATAAAAATCTAAGATTTCCAGTTGATTTCATAATAAAGAAAGATGAATATTTGCCATAATCATTTTCAGATTTTTGATTTTTAAACAAAACGTCTTTCCAATGTAAACTTCCATCAGGGTTCACTGAAGCCAGTAGGATATTTTCGTAAAGGAAATCTGAATTTCTTGCAATTGGCAGATCATTATAAAAAGATGGTGTCATGCCATAATCATAATTGATAACCTGTTCTGCTATCAATATAGCTCCTCCATCTCTTCGCAGAATCAAATCTTTAATATCCAGATTACTGATGCCCTCTACTTTTTTCCTTTTATCTCCAGTAAAACTTCGAATGAAACTTTCATCGAAAGCATTGGTAATAAGATTAGTGCTGTCTCTTAGATTGTGGAAACCGTAGAATAAACCTTTTGCGCTGAAAACATTTTGAGAATAAAAACCTGCAACAATAATCTGTTTATTGATTTCATCATAAGCAAAAACCTGGTTGAGAGAAAGCAATCCAGAGAATGGAATTTTATAATTAAATTTATTTTCCTGGCCTTTAAAATGGTGAATTTCGTAGTAGTGATTTAGTCTTTTGGACTTTGAATTATTAAATTCAAGGTTTATAAAAACCTCCCCATCATTGTTCACTATTGACTGGCAAAAATGTTTAAAATAATCTATTTGTTTCAATTCATCTTCCAAGCTCCATAGAAGTTGATTTTTAAAAAGATCAATTACTGACAGATTGATACCTTTTCTCTGATTAGGAAGGTAAACCAGCGCAAATCTTTTATTGTCAGAATAATCTACAGCAATATGATTGAAAAATAATGGCTGTCTGAAGGCATTGATAAGGGTATCTGATTTTTCAATTCCCTTTTCATCCAGTTTTTTTAATCTTATAATCGTATTCCCTTTTTGAAAATATCCGTAGATTATATTGATTTCTGAATTGTAAACGCTGTAGCTAATAATTTCAATGGGTTCAAAATCAAACCTTATTTCTTTCTTCCAGGATTCTTGTAAACTATTTCCAAGACCTTGGATGGAGTATTCGGCAAAGCCAGTTCGGAGTAAATAGAGCGTTGTATCTATCTGACCTATCACTTTTACAGATTCCCTTCCAAGATCCAGAGATTCTGAAACTTCAACTCTTTGCGAAAAAAGATAGAGCGGTAAGAGCAAAGTATATAAGCAAAGCGTTATTTTTGTCATTAAAGAGATATCTTGGAAGTATAACAGAAATAATTCTATTCAAGAATAATATTATTTTTCTGCAAATATAAAATTTATAAAATCAAAATTATGCTGCGTTTTTCATTCTTCTTTATTTATTTGACATTCATGATTATTAGTTTCTCTTGTAGTTCTGATAAAAGAGAAAAACAAAAGCTTTACAATATTCCTGAGATTGACAAGTTGAGTGCGGAGATCCTCAAAAATCCAAAAAATGCTGCTTTGTACGCAGCCAGAAGTGTCTTGTTCAGCAGAAATGAATTGGCTCAAGAGGCAGAACTGGATGCAGAAAAAGCCTTGTCCCTGGATAGTACCAAGATGGATTATTACGTTTTGTTGACAGATGCTTACTTCAATAATAATCATTCTCATGCAGCTGTCAAAAATATGCAAAAGGCGATAGGTCGATTTCCTCAGGAGACCAAACTCTATCTGAATCTGGCTGAGATGCAAATGTTGGTGGAACAATATAATGATTGTGTGTTGACACTAGACATGTTGTTTAAAATTCAACCGGAAAATCCCGATGGTCTTTTTATCAAAGGTCAGGTGTTTAAGCTTACAGGAGATACTAGCAGAGCTATACAAAGCTTTGAAAAAGTAGTTGAACTAGATGCTGAAAATATCGATGCTTACATGGAACTGGCCTTGCATTACAACAGAAAATCAGATCCAAAGACTTTAAGTTATCTGGAGAATGTCCTTAGGCTTGATTCCATGAATGAGGCTGCCTTGTTGACGAAAGCACAGTATTATCATTTCAGATCAGAGTACGAACAAGCAAAAAAGGAATATGAAAATGCGATTTTAAAACATTCTCAAAGTGCAGAATTTAATTACAATCTGGCCTTGATGTACCTGGAGATGGGAGACAACAGCAAGTCTAAAGGAAAAAAAGAGGAGTCTGTCAAAAATTATGAATCTGCCTGGAAGCATTTTGACAATAGCACCAAATTTGACGTTCAATTTGCTG
>JBILRD010000235.1:0-4388 GCA_044372845.1 Saprospira sp.
CAAAGTCTGAAAAAAAATTACCAAAAGGCAGTACCTTGATGTTGATTGTTGGTTTGGCAGGTTTGCTCTTTGTACCTATTTTCAAAACCATTACGCATCTTCCTCCCTACATGGGAATAATGCTTTCATTAGGAGTCGTATGGTTGGTATCTGAATATATTCAAAAGGAAGAATCCTTTGATGAACATAAGATGTCCTCTGCAAGACGTGCATTGTCAAGAATAGACACTTCCAGCGCTTTGTTTTTCCTAGGAATTTTACTGGCAGTGAGTGCCTTGGAATCAGTAGGAATATTGGGTAATTTCGCAAGTGCTCTAGATGCTTATATTCCTTCAACTAAAGAATATTTTCCTGGATTTATTGGAACAGATTTGGTAGTTTTATTACTTGGATTTTTTTCAGCCATCATAGATAATGTTCCATTAGTTGCAGCTGCAATGAGCATGTATAGTCTGGAAGAGTTCCCAATAGATCATAAATTATGGCATTTCCTTGCATATTCTGCTGGAACAGGTGGTTCACTCTTAATTATTGGTTCCGCAGCAGGTGTTGCCGCAATGGGTATGGAAAAAATTAACTTTATGTGGTATTTGAAAAAGATCAGCTGGATAGCACTGATTGGATTTTTAGTTGGTGCTTTTGCATTTATTGCCTTGCATCCAATCATAGAGCAAATTTTAGGAACTCCTGAAATCATTCAAAATTCAGCTATTCCAAATAAACACTAGGTAATGAGTTATCTTGAAAAACTACATGAAATAAAACATTTCATTTTCGATGTGGACGGTGTAATGACCGATGGTACTGTATTAGTACAGGAAGACGGATCACTTTTACGACTCATGAACAGTAAAGATGGTTGGGCTATTAAACATGCCATAAAAAAAGGTTATGATATTTTTATCATCACTGGAGGGCGATCCAAAGGTGTTTTAATTCGTTTGATAAATTTAGGCGTACCGGATAGCAACATTATTATTTTTAGGGACGATAAATTAAATGCATTAAAAGAGCTTGTGCATTCCTCAAAAATCGATCTGTCCAAGACCGTTTTTATGGGCGATGACATTCCTGATTACGCCGCTATGAGGCTTGTTAATTTAGCCGCCTGTCCTAAAGATGCTATTCAGGAAATAAAAAATATCAGCCAATACATTTCTCCATTCGACGGTGGAAAAGGCTGTGTCAGAGATATCATCGAGAAGGTATTAAAGGTTCAAAACAATTGGTTTGATCTTGATATTATTGAATAAAAGTCTATTTCAAAAATATGTTCAGAATTATCAGGCCACTTAATATTTTTATCTTATTTGTAACACAAATAAGTTTTTTTATAAATGTCAATTTGCCTCTAACAAATAGTTCTGATCATAAAAATTCAATATCAAGCTTTCTTATATTGTTGTTTTCTTCTTGTTTAATTTCTGCTGCAGGTTACATCGTTAATGATATTTTAGATTTTAAAATTGACCTCATCAACAAACCTAACAAAACCAAGGTAGGCCGTAAATTATCCTTTTCAAGTGCCTGGATTTTGTACTATCTATTAAATATCATTGCCATCACTCTTGGCTTTTTCATTGCTGATACAATAATTTTTATTCTATTACTAGCTTCCATTATACTCCTTTATTTTTATTCTGTCAGTTTCAAAAAAATTGCACTGCTAGGAAATATCTGTATTGCAGTACTAACTGCCTTATCTGTACTTTTAGTAATGCTGCTGGATTTGGATATCATGGACAAATCTTCCGAAAAATTATATTTCACCTTTATACTTTTTGCCTTTCTCTCCACCTTAATTCGAGAAATAGTAAAAGATATTGAAGATTTGGAAGGTGATAAAAAATATAACTTGAAAACCATAGCTGTCATCTTGGAAAGTCCTTATCTAAAAGTAATTTTATATTTTATCAATTTACTTTTAACAGCTTCCTTGTTGATACTCTATTTTGACAATCAGTTGAATATTGTAGAGTTAATACATTGGCTTATTTTATTATTTATCCCTCTTTTTCTGTTTAATTATATGATTTTCAAATCAAAGACTAAAAACGATTATACTGCTTTTAGTTATTTTCTGAAAATGTACATGATTTACGGAATATCGTTTTTGTGGCTTCAAAGCTTTTTTAATTTTTTGATTTGATCGATATTTAGCCAATCAACCCCCTCTTTCAGCATGATTCTCCAAACCTTGAGTTGATTGGGCATAGCCCAGAATCGAATAGCTCTTTTATCCTCATGAGCCATTTTGACAAGTTTTCTCAAATGTTCTAACTCTTTTTCAGGCATTTTTCCAAAACCTCTCCAATTGAAATTTGAACCATAGGAGGAACTGACTCTTGGGACCATGGTACCGTTGAATTTTGAATTACCAATATCACCCAATCCACCGTCTAATCTAAAATACAGGATGGAGTCCTCTCCTACTTCCCTGTAAGGTTTTGAACCTGAAATCAATATTTCTAAAGGGCCATTTTTTACTTGACCATTGGATAAATTCCAGACTGTCAGTATGCTTTCGTATTTTTTGGCCAATTGTTTAAGTTGATGGTAAGCTTCTGTAGAATTTCTCTTAACATCTACCATCAATATCAACCTTTTACTTGAATCATTGAAAATAGATCCATTTTGATTATCAATATATTTTTTCAGAGGTTTAAAATATCTTTTTTCAATGTCCCTCCTCAACCAAAGAAACAAGGGTATATGAGCCACCACCAATTTATTTCTGTACGGAAAAACATCTATTTCAATACTGACACAACCCGCCTTTAAGGCATCTTTAAAATCTTTTCTGAACAATTTTGCATAATCATTATGTGCATGAGCAAAAGAAAGACCTTCTGGTTTTTGACAATATATTTTTTCTAAAGACGTTATTACTAAGAAAACTATTAAAAAATAAATCGTTTTAATCGGAAACATAAATTATGTATTGTAATTTTAAAAGTACTCAATAGTAAGCAAAAACTTGACATTTCATTCAAAATACTATATATTTGCTTACATAATTCTAAAGTCGAATTTTTAATTATTTTTCAAAAGAAATTTTCGAAATAATGAGAATAATCCTATCAAAAATATTTTTAGTTACAATAATTTTTAGTCAGCATCAATTATTTGCCCAACCTGAAACTTTAATTTATCGAGATGCTCAGGAAAGACTAAAAAAAGGCATTTTGCATTATGAAAATGCTCTCTATGGGCAAGCTATTGAGGAGTTGGAAGCTGCTTTGGCTACAGATAATAACATGCTAAGCACTCAAAACACAGCTGCACTATTTCATCAGGCTGCTGAGTATTATATTGCATTATCTGCCTTAAAACTTACTAGACCTGATGCTGAAAAAAGGATATTGCTATTTATCCAAAATAATGAACCAAGCAGCTGGGCTTCCAAAGCAAAATTGGAGGTTGGACATTATTACTACAGCAAAAGAGATTACGACAAAACTATCTTGTTTTTGAGTAAAATATCATGGCCAGAACTATCAGGATTGAATAATGAAGAGGTAGCCAAAGCAAAATTTGAATTAGGCTACAGCTATTTTGTAAAAAAACAATTCCAGCAATCTATTCCACTTTTCGAACAGGTAAAAGGAACTGAAAGCAAATACGCTGAAAGTGCTCAGTATTACTATGGTCTTTGCAAGTTTTTCCAAAAAGATTACAAAACAGCTCTAAAAAGTTTTGAACAGATTGCCGAGAGTAAAAAATATCAGGAAATCGTTACAACCTATATTGTTCAAATACATTTCATGCTCAAAAACTATGATGAGGTCATAAAATTTGGGGAACCTTTGTTGAGTAACGAAAATGTAAAAGAACGTCAAAGTATTGTTCAGGCAGTTGGTCAAGCCCATTTTGAAAAAGGAAATTACAAAAAAGCATTGCCTTATATAGAGGAACATGTTTCTAAAATGGGAAAAGTAACTGAGGATATCTTCTATCAATTAGCCTATACCCAATATAGATCGGAAAAATATCAGGATGCTATTCAAAATTTTGAACAGATCAATGATTTGAATAATCAGATGGGGCAAAATGCGCTTTATTATCAAGCCAGCTGTCAACTAAAACTTGGTAAGAAAAAAGAAGCTCTATTTAACTTTCAACAAGCATCTCAAAAGACTTTTAACAGCCAAATGCAACAGGATGCCTTGTATAATTATGCTAAATTGAGTTATGAGTTAGGATTTGACAATGATGCTATCTCAGCATTTATGGCTATACCTGCTCAGTCAGAGTATTATAGTGATGCTCAATTCCTTTTGAGTAAAATATTCCTGAATACAAGAGATTATGACAAAGCCTTAGAAATTCTAAGGTCTATAAAGAATAGAAATCCTTCTCTACAAGAAACCTATCAAAAAGTTGCCTAT
>JBILRD010000236.1:0-4371 GCA_044372845.1 Saprospira sp.
CGAACGCACAACAGGGGTTTGGCAAAATGGGGGCATTAGTGCTAAATTGAGCATTTGTGCTTTCTATTAACATTAGTACTAATTTGAACATTTGTACTTCTAATCCCCCACTTCGCCAAGCCCCAAACCGTTAAAGGATATCACGACAAAACTCATCATAAAAAACCATCACTTATCAAGTTAAACGAGGGTATTTTTGGTGTTTTGGCCTTGTTGTTACAACAAGAGTTAAGCTTACTCCCAATAACCGATCGGTTTCTATTTGGCTAAAGTTTGCTCAAACCTGGTATACTGATAGAACTGTTATCCATTCGGGTAATGAAGAAATTCAAGGCAATAAAAGATCAGAAATCAAAGCTCAGCTAAGAGTAACATTCTAAAATTTTGAATTTACTTTTACTAATTCAAAACTGGACTCAGTCCCAACTAATTTTATAGAATTATTGTCCGATTCAAAAACATTGAAAGACCCTTTCAACAGATTTTTAATTCTATTGGAGTTTTCACTATCACAGCACATTTTTGTACAGGCGAATAGGTGCATCAGTTCAATTGATTTTTCATTAAAAACGGTAGTTGAGGAGCAGTTATTGACATTTAATTTTAGGTTTGTCATACCTTCTCCACTGAAACTTATTATCACTTTTTCTTCACTTTGATAAGATGTGCCAGCATTTTTATCCTCATAAGAAGTTATAATGTAACTATTTTCAAATAAAATTTTGGCGTCCAAAACGGTTGGTTTTTTTTCTTCTTCGGAACTTAAAACGATAGAATTTTCATCATTAAAAATCACTAGATTATTCCCTTCAAATTTATAGGAAAACTCTCCTTTCAAAGTAGAGACTATTTTCAATGACAAAGCATCTTCGCAGCAAGCTTTAGTGCAAGCTATCTGATCTTCAAATAATATTGTTTTCTTTTTGACTTTAATCTTTGTACCACAGGTATTGACGTCCAGTTTGATGGATGCCATGTTTTTATCAAAACTGATGGATAAACTTTTTCTCGGTTCGATGACTGAAGCAAAAACATTGGCTTCTTTAACGTACCAGGTACCTTCTAATGTAGGTTTTTTAGAAATCTCCTTTGAGCTATTGCAGGAAGATAGAAACACTATACAAAGTATAATGCAGATCAAAAATTTAGAATTCATTTATGACTAATTTATTGTTTAGAATATTATCAACCAGCCAAATAATATACCAACAGCACAGGCTATTAAAACAAAATAGTGCAAAGGGTTCATTTTAACTGAAAGTTCCGGATTTTCTTCGGAGGAATAACTGGTAAAAATAAGGTTTACGTAAAAATAACCTCCGATAGCCGTGCTTATCAATCCAAATAAAACCAAAAGCGGATACTCAGGTAAGGCATTGTAGAAGAGCAGAGATTTTCCAAAAAACCCAGTAAACGGAGGAATGCCAGTCAAAGAAAGTAGGGCAAAAATAAATAAAATTCCAATGATAGGATAAGCTCTGCTAATCCCTTTGAAATAAGAAATTTCATCTTTTTCATTATCCGCCGCCATTGTAATGCTTAAAAGAGCTATCACTGAGAATCCATAACCGATGGAAAATATAAAAAGATTTTGAAGGGATTGATCATTGATAGACATCAATGAGAATAAAGCAAAGGCTGAATGTGTAATACTTGAATAGGCAATCAATCTTTTGTAAAATTTCTGCGTGATAGCCGCCAGGTAACCTACAAACAATGACAAGATGATGGATATGTAAATCAACGTAGTCCAGAATGTATCAAGGCTGGAAAAAATAGTGCTAAAGAATTTAAAGAAAGTGTACAACATTACTACTTTAACGACTGAAGCCATAAAAGCTGATACGGTATCGGGACTACCCTGATAAACATCCGGTGCCCAAAAATGAAAAGGAACAGCACCCACTTTAAATAAGAAAGAGGCTGCGAACATAATCAAACCAACATATAACATTGATTTGGAATAATTTCCGGAATCAATAGCACTTTTTATTTCAGATAAATCAAAACTTCCTGTTGAACCGTAGACCAATGCTATTCCAAATAATAAAAAACAGGTAATAAAAGCACCTGTAAAAAAGTATTTAATAGACGCTTCCACTGAATTGCTATTTGACCTTTTGGTACCTGCTAAAATGTAAAGAGGAATAGAAAGAATTTCCAATCCCAAGAAAAACATGGATAAATCTGTAAATCCAATCAGACAAAAAGCACCACATAGAGAAAACATCATCAAAGCAATAATATCGGCAAAGCGTTCCTTATCTTGTTTGATCTGACTGTAGCCCGAAAGAATAATGAGCATAGTAAAGATAATGCTCAAAATAGCAAAGTTGATCTGATGAAAGTCAAATGTAAGAATTTGGTACTTACTAAGAATAGATTCATAAGTTCCAAAATTAAATATCAACAATGCTGAAGCTGATAAACCAAACAAAGCAATAACAGTGCTTAGCAAGGGTTTTTTGAGAAAACCGCTGAAAAGACAAATCAAAGCGCTAAGAAATAAAACTATCAAAGCATCCATAATACTAATCTTTATTTGGTACTGAATTCATAATAATGGAATCCAGATTATTTTCAATAAAATCTTTAACTAACTGAGGGTAAACTCCCAATAACAAAACCAAGGTTGAAATGATAAGAAATACCAATAATTCATGGATAGTCAAATCTTTAAAAACCGTCAATTTGGGATGTCCAAACATGCTCATCTGAAAGGCTCTAAGCATAAAAACGGCACCAAATATTAGAGTTGTAGCCGACAAGATACCCATTAAAACATCGAAATTGAATATTTCTAAAAGGATCACAAACTCACCAATAAAACCAGCCGAAAAGGGGACAGAAACAGATGCCAAGGTTATTATAGCACACCAGAATCCAAAACTTGGAGCTAATTTGGCTATACCTCCCATTTCTCTAAGATCTTTGGTTTTTATTCTATCTTCGATGATATCTGCCATCAAAAACATGGCGACAGACAATAAACTATGGTTTAACATTTGCAAGGAAGCACCAAAAAGCGATTCCTTGTTAAAGATTGCTATTCCTGCAACAATAATTCCGAGGTGACTTAAAGACGCATAGGCAAACAATGCTTTGATGTCATAAAGCTTTATTGCTAGTATCGCTCCATAAATAATACCGATGACACTCAATATCAGCACAATCCATCTTGTTGTTTCGAAAGCTTCAATGGTTACAGGTATCATCCACTTGATCATTCCAAACAAAGCCATTTTTAACATAATGGCAGATAATAACATGGTTCCTGCCATTGGCGAGCTGGTATAGGTTGGTGCCTGCCAGCTATGTAATGGGAAAAGTGGAATTTTAACAGCAAAGGCAATCAAAAATCCAAGCATGATGAGCAAAGCTGTTTCATAACTAAGATTCAAAGCTAGTAAGTCTTCATAGGCAAAACTTCCAGCTAAACGACCCAAGGCAAAGATGGACATCAACATGACTAATGAACCGGCAAAAGTGAAAAGAAAAAACTTAAACAGAACCGGGTTATTGTTTTTCTGTCCAAAGAAATACAGGATTAGCAAAATTGGAACGAGTGTAAATTCCCAAAATATATAAAACAGCATGGCATCTAAGGAAAGAAAAACACCATTCAAACCAAAGAGCATAAAAAAGGAAAGTCCTGTAAATAATTTATTGGAAGCAAATGATCTGTTGAAATTG
This sequence comes from Saprospira sp., assembly GCA_044372845.1. Taxonomy (GTDB): domain Bacteria; phylum Bacteroidota; class Bacteroidia; order Chitinophagales; family Saprospiraceae; genus Saprospira. The sequence goes on from JBILRD010000236.1 coordinate 3,694, forward strand.
CTAAGAAAGATCAAAGGCATAATCACATTGGTCATCATTAGCATCAGCATACCAAGACTGTCATATCCCATTTTAAAAGTGAGCCCTAGTGGAAAGACTTTTTCAGGATTGAAGATGTAATAGGTAGCTGTATTATCAAAATTAATAAGATGGTTAAACAGCAGTCCCAAGACAGAAACTGAACCAAGTAATCCAAAAAATCTGACTAAATTTTTTGGAATAAAAAAGGAAAGAACTCCTAAAATGAGTGGTACAAAAATTAGTTCCAAAATTTCAGATTTATAATAAAATATGAGATAAAAAATATCAAGCCTAAAATCATCCAGAAAATATAGCTGCTTAGTAATCCTCTTTGAAGTTTTAATATCAAAGCACCGGAATAATCAAATATTCTGGCAAAAACATTAACGGATCGATATACCACTGAAACTTCAAAGTGTTTATAACCTGAGGATGCCAACCATTCAATAGGTTTTACAAAACAAATTGCATACAATTCATCGATGTATAGCTTGGCATTGGATAGCAATTCCCATCCCTTTAGTTGATCATCATTGAGGGCAGTTTTTTCTTTTTTGACATAGGTTTGATAAGCCCAGATCATTACAAAAATGGTGAGTAAGCTCAAAGAAATCATCAAAATCCAGGTAATACTTTCATTTGGATGATGACTGTGAA
>JBILRD010000237.1:0-4348 GCA_044372845.1 Saprospira sp.
TTTCACGGGTGTTATATAATCAGTTGTTCCGTAGTAAAAAATCAATCTGATATTTTTGTGAAGGATAAGGCTCTTAAATTTATTCAAATTGATGGGGAAATTATACAATGAAATCCAACAATCAAATAGTCTATTTCTTCTTTCAGGGATAACGGTCTGTAGCTCCAAAAATTTATAGGTACCTTTGTTAATAATTCCTAATTGCTTTCCAAATTTGAAAATTTTGACGATAAGTTTAGAATTTGAGGTGATTGTTTTTAGTAATTTTCTAAAAAATTTTGGAAAAAGGAATTTACTGTCTGATTTAGCGCCTTGAAATCCAGCCGGTGCCAGTAGGATACAGGTTTCAATCCTATCAAATAATTGATCACTAAAACCTAGAATAATTCTTGCACCCATACTGTGCCCCATAACAGTTATTTTATCCTCTATATTTTCTTCTCTGAGAATATCAACAACTGCTTTCTCAATGTCTATTGGGTAAAATTCTTTTTCCTGCCAATTTGTCTGACCATGAAAAGGTAGGTCAATAGCGATAACTGTATATTCTTCTTCTAAGACTTCTTTGAGTTTTAAAAACATTTCACTTCTGTCTCCAAAACCATGTATTGCCAGCAAAACTTTATTTCCGTATCCGAAACGACGATAATATAAACCAGAATTGCTGAGCATAATTTTATAAATTAGTATTAGCAGTTTTTTTTCTAAAAGGAATATGACTGCTTAAACCAAAATTTAAAATTAGCGGCCATCCTTGAACTGCAAGAGGGTGTTTGGTATTTAAGGCAAGAGAAAATCCTGTTTGAATTTGAATTTTGATAAATTTATACCCTCCTCTGACTGTTATGATTGGTTCAAAATAGGGCAGGATACCAGGATAGATATTCCTGTTTTCAGAAGCTGTAATAATGTCTCTGAAGTTAAAATAATTTAACATGGAGAATCTTGGAGTGAAAGCAGCATCAAAATAATCCGTTCTTACTCCGATGCTGGGCTGAAGAAATAACTTTTGATAATTAGTTTTGATGTGAATTGGTAATGAAGACTGAGATTCCTTATCTTCAGCATAAGCAATCCCATACCCAACCTGACCTTCAAAAACCAATATATTGTTGTCAAAGGTTTTAAAATAGCCGGCCGCAGCTTCAAGCACTCTGTTTTTAGTAAAATCATTATCCCTTTCTTTAGAGTCATATAAAAAACCATTTAAGGCAATCATCACATGATTTGTAACAGAATAGGAACTTTGTAAATTAACACCCGTCATGCCAACGTCAGCATGTAGTTGTAGCTCATCTTTTTCTTTATGTAGTGGTACATTGGCAGAATTTGGCAGGTATAAAGTAGCGCAACTACTAAATAATAATGAGATTACAACCAAGTATAAAATTCCAACTCTGTCCATAACTACATTTTATTTTTTCTCCAAAATGCTATTGTATCTTTGATTGTTTTTTAATATTTCAGAAGCCATGGAAATGTCAAGATCTTGATCAATAGAATTTTTAAGAGTTTCTTTTTTTAAGAAAAGATTCAAACAAATATTTGATTGAATTTCTGAAAGTATTTGTTTTTTATATTTTCTTATCTTTTGAATTCTTTCATTCTTCAATGAATTTTTAATCAGATCCATTTCTGATTTTAATTCAGTATCTAAATTTTCAGTTAATAATTTAGATTCCAGTTGTTGTATCGATTTTTCAAAATCAGATTTTTGATTGATATTGATTTTTTCTAAGTAACTGATAAAATCCTCAAAATCAGAATCTGTTAGTTTAAGTTCTTCGATTTTGTTGATTTTTTTTGTATTGCTAAAATTCACAGCAAATTCAAAAATCAGGTTTTGTCTATTTAGTAACTTGATGATGTCAGCTAATTCTTTTGTTTCAATACTTATATCCGGGCTAATACCACCTCTATCATAAACTACTCTGCCTCCAACTGTTTTGAATTTTTCATACAATGAATCTGCAATTGAAACGGTTTTTCCATCCATATAGTTGGATGATTGTATGCATCGTCCGCTTGGAATATGATATCTTGAAGTTGTTAATTTTATTTTACCACCATAGGGTAAATCTCTGGTATTTTGAACCAATCCTTTTCCGAAAGATTTTTTACCAATGATAACGCCACGGTCTAAATCTTGAATAGCACCAGCTACAATTTCTGAAGCTGAAGCCGATTGTTCGTCAATCAAAACAACCAAAGGAATATTGGCGTCAAGAGGCTGGTTTAAAGTCCTGTAAGTATTTTGTTTTTCTTTGTTTTTGCTTTTTACACTTACAATTGGAGTGCCTTTTTCTACAAAAACTTTGACAACATTAATAGCTTCAATTAGAAGCCCACCGCTGTTACCTCTCAAATCTAAAATGACAGAGGTAATTTTTTTTCTAGCTTTAAGTTCTTGCAATCTATTCTGAACATTTTTTCCGGCATTCTCACTAAAAGTTGATAGACAGATATAAGCTATATCATCAGAAATGATATCGTAATAGGGAACATTTGCAACTTTTATTTCCTCTCTGATGACTTCTGCCTTCATAGTTCCTATATGTGGTCTTAAAAAATCTACCTTTACTTTAGAACCAGCCGGGCCCCTCAAAAGGGTTGATCTTTCTTTCTGAGGTATTGTATTCAATAATCTTTCATTTACAGTAAAAATTTTATCACCTGCTCTCAATCCGGCTTTTTTAGCTGGAGAGTTTTCATAAACTTCAGTAATGGTGATAGTATCCTGTGAAGAGTTGATAGAGGCACCAAATCCAGCATAGTTTCCAGTAATAGAGGATTGGAATTGAGCAACTTCCTCTGCTGGTATGTAAACAGTATAAGGGTCTAAACTTCTAAGCATAGCCACTAGACCATATTCCATCATTTTTTCTGGATCAATCTCATCGACATAATTGACATTAACATCTTTATAGATATTGGAGAAGAGTTCCAGATTTTTGGATATTTCAAAGTCATCTGTCAGAGTGGTTGATATTCCAATCAGAGCAGAAACTAAAAGAATGAAAAAGATAATTTTATTAAATTTCATATTGAAATGTATTATTTGTTAGAACTGATATTAAGGATTTTGTTGTAATTAGCCTGATCTTCCAAAATTTTTAAAGCTTCAACAATATCTTTATCTCTAGTTAGTTTGTATTGTAATTTTCCTTTTTCAAAGTAATATCTAGAAATGATTTCCGCTTCCAATGTTTCTTTGATGATCTTCTGATGTTTTACCAAATCTTTCTTTTTCTGTTCTTTGAGCTTATTTGACATGCTTTCAAATTGGATTTTCATCAGATCGTAATTATTGGCTTCTTTTGCTTTTTGAACGGTTTTTTCCAATTCCTTTTCTGCTTCTGTTGAATATTTGTAATTGCCATTTGCCAGGAATCCTAAAAATCCCATATATTCAGATTCAGTTAATTTAAAATTTTCAGGTACCGAAATTGAATCATGCTCCAATCTGTACTTGTTGGCAAAGTCGAAAATAACTTTGTCTTCTATCAAGCTTTTTAGTATGCTTATATTGTCATTTGATTTTACCTCTACATCAGGGATTAGGCCTCCGCTATTGTTGACAGTTCTTCCGTTTCGTGTTTTGAAATTATTTTGTAAACTATCCGTGATTTTTGCTGCAACACCAGACTTGTACTCTAATGCTTGAATACATCTTCCACTGGGAATATAATAACGGGCAGTGGTGAGTTTAACCTTTGAATTATAGCCAATATCATAGGTGTTTTGTACCAAACCTTTTCCAAAAGATTTTCTTCCAACCAGTATCCCACGATCAAGGTCTTGGATAGCACCGGCAACAATCTCAGAGGCAGAAGCCGATCTTTCATTGATCAAAACAACCAAAGGAATTTTGATATCTACAGGACTGTTCAAGGTAGGGAAGGAGCGATCCCAATCAGCCACTCTGTTTTTTATGTAAACTATCTCTTCGCCTTTTGGAAGAAAAATATTACAAAGGTTGACTGCTTCAATTAGTAATCCGCCACCATTTTCTCTAAGATCCAAAACTAGTTGCTTGACCTTGTGTTTTTTCTGTAATTCTTTTAAGGCCTCAGCAACATTATCACCAGCTCTGTCTGTAAAGGTTGTCAGGACAATGTAAGCGGTTTTATCATCGATCATAGTGTAGAAAGGAACATTTTTTCTTTCGATCTTACTGCGAGTCAGATTGAGTTCCCTGATTTCATTCTTGTTTTGACTTTTTAGTTTTACCATTACTTGTGTGCCCGCCTTACCGTGAAGGGATTGCTCGATATCTTCGAAGTTTTTCCCTTTGATATTTGCCCCGTCAATTGTCAATAATTCATCTCCAACAAAAACTCCGGATGCA
>JBILRD010000238.1:0-4334 GCA_044372845.1 Saprospira sp.
TGTTACAGGTTCTTTTTTTCGACCATCGTATGAAAGTTGGTACTCTGTAGTTTTTGGATTGAATAATACAACTTTGGCAAATTTTGATAGTCTGGCTTCGATGTATCGTGAAGCAGCCGCATTATCACCCGTTCTTACATCTCCCCAGTTTCCCTGACAATCCACAAGAAGATCCTTTTGTCCGATATTGACCAAGGCATCATTGATAGAGGCATCTCCGTGAGGATGGTATTGCATGGTTTGACCAATAATATTGGCAACCTTATTGAAACGTCCGTCATCCATGGTGTACATGGAAAACATGATACGTCTCTGTACAGGTTTTAAACCATCCTCGATAGCAGGTACTGCTCTTTCTAAAATTACATAAGAGGCATAGTCAAGGAAATAATCCTTGTACATCTCGCCCAAAACATCATTTTGAGGTTTTTTTTCATTGGATGAACTGCTTACAAGCTCTTCGGAACTATTTTCTTCCTCAGTGTCGTTAATTTCATCTTCTAAATCGTCCTCGTTAATTTCCATTGTAGTGAATTGTCAACTATTTGCTAATATTATTCTTTGAACCTTATGTTTGTTCTACAAAATAAAGCTTTTTTTGGGCAAAAGTCAAGTTTAGCCTACTAAATTAGTATAACTTTTTTGCTATTAAAATTCTAGAAATGAAGAATTAAGAGGAGGAAGAGTAGAAAATTTTCTACTCTTTAATAATGATAAAATCTTTGTCAAAAGGATCAAGCATGTCAATCAGATCATCCAATAATTTTTCGCCATGTTGCAGGTAAAGGCTCATGAAATTTTCCTTTCTTTCTTGAAGATGCTCAGGTAGATAGAGCTTTTCCTGTAATTTTTGAATCTGATGAATGGTCGATTCCTGTTTTAATTTTTCTGCACGGACAAGTTTCGATTCTAATTTTTCGATTGAATTGAAAAGTGAAGCTTGTTGAGCTGATATAAAGCCTCCCATACTTGCGTCCAAGGATTCGGTTTTCTTTTTAATTTGGTCGAAAATATTTGCAAATTGTTCCTTTTCTAACGAAAAAGAATAATCGACCTGACTATTTTTAGATAAGAATAATCGAATGATTTTATCAGTTTCCTGAAAGATATCTTTAATCTGTAAATCCAATTTATGAATTTTTGATAGCAGATTTTTTTCCAACCATAACACAGAATTTCTTCTGATCAACATCGGAAATTGGATTTTGTAAAATTCAAACTGAGATTTTCTTTCCATCCAGTAAGCCAGTTCACCGGCTCCACCAATGAAGGCTAAATTGGGAAGAATTTTTTCCTGATAAATTGGCCTCAAAATTACATTTGGACTAAATCTGTCAGGGTTTTGTTTCAATTCTTGAAGAATTTGTTCTTTTGTAAACTCAAGATTAGAATTTTGAACTTTGTAAATATCTTCTTCTATTATTATTCTGTTTCTTGAATTTTCAGAAAGATAAAACATATTGATTGGCCTTACAAAGGCCTGATTGCTAAAACCTTGTTTTTTAAGTGCTGCTATAGTTTCCTGAATCAATGTTTCTGAACTATGGTTTAATAGATCATCTTCAAATTCAGGAATCATGATTCTCTTAAGTTCAATACAATCAGGATTTATAATAATCAATCCATAGTTACCGAAAAGATCATGAATGAATTTGATCATTCCTTCACCGTAGTTTTCAATCTCCGAAAAAGCGTTCTTTATTTTATCTCTCAGAATGTCAGCGTTGATTGAATTTCCCAGAATACTATAAATATCTTGTAAAACAGGTTCCAAACTCTCCACCTGATACCTGGCAACAGATCCGCCCTGATGATCCGTCCAACTTATTTTTTTTCCAAATAGATAAAGATGATTCAATTCTTCAAAATCATGATCTTCGCCTCCCATCCAATAAACTGGTATAAAATTCTTTTCTGGAAATTTATCTTTTAGTTGTAAAGAGAGTTTTATACAGTTGCAAATTTTATAGATAAAATATAAAGGACCGCAAAGTAAAGCTGGTTGATGAGCTGTACATATTGTGTAGCTGTTTTCTAGTGACAGCAATTCCAGATTAAGGCTTACAGATTCATTATTCTGTATTTTGGAATATTGATTTTTTAAAACTTTTACCAGTGTTTCCCTGATTTTTGGGTCAAATTTTTTCTGCTCAATGATGGTTTTAAAATTCTCAAATATTGGCTCATGAGCGTAAAATTTATTTAGCCGGAGGTCTGACTTTTGATAAGCGATATCAAATTTTGATAATTGAGGAATATCTTCAAATGGGATTTTTTCGATATTCATGCTTAGGTTTTGGTTTAACTATTTAAAAATCCAATTAATTTTCTTGTTCCTGATTCCCAATCCTGCATTTCATCCAGAAATACACTGATATGATCTAAAATCAAGTCTGAATTTATTTGATTTGGTTTGAATTTACCGAGAAATTTTGGATTCAGACGTTCTACATGATTTTCTACATGTGGGTAATCAATCAAAGCGTAAATATCCCCATTATATACTTGAGAATAAATCAATCGGCCACCAATCTTTGAAAAAAACTTAAGAATCCCACTTACTTGACCAACAATACCGCTGGATTCGTTTTTAAATCCTAGGCTCAAAATATCCAAATTTTCAATGCTGTCTATTTTTTTTACCTCCCAGTTTAATTGAGGAGCAGTGTTAGCTAATTCTAAAAATGTATTCAAAATCAATTCACTGATACCTGCATTCCAAATCTTTCTATTCTCGTCAATTTGTTTTTTAGAATTTTCAGACGTCGATTGATAAACTAAAGCTTTGTTGATAATCTCTTGTAGATGTTCGTTCATGCTGCTTATTTAAATTTAAATATTTTAAACAGAAACGTTCATAAAATACAAGTAGCCTAATAGAAATTATTTTTTATCAACTTTTTCAATTATTGAAGTCTGGTTCATTATCTTGGCTTGTTGTCTGATAGATTCCTGATGTATTGCATTCATAATATTTTCTATGAATGATTTATCTATCTGAAGCTGCTCAGCATTAGCCTGTCTCGATTTAAAAATCTCTGCCCATCTTTCAATTTGCAAAATAGTTATTTGTTTTGATTTTTTGTACTGTCCGATTTCCCGTACCAATTCCATTCTTTCGGAAAGTAATTCAATCACTTCAAAATCAATATCGTCAATTGAAGCTCTAAGTTTTTCCAGTTGTTGTATTAAAAGCGGATCGTTAATTACGGAAACCGGTTTAATCAAATTTTCAAGTAATTGCCCCAACTCAGCAGGAGTAATTTGTTGAGCGGCATCACTCCAGGCATTTTCAGGATCGATATGCGTTTCGATCATCAAGCCATCAAAATCTAGATTCAGTGCATGTTGAGCAATTTCATGGATGTACGCTCTTTTACCGCCGATATGGCTTGGATCGCATAGAATCTCCAATTGTGGAATCTGTCTTCTCAATTCAATAGGAATTTCCCATTGAGGCATATTTCTGTACAGATAATGGCCATAAAAAGAAAAACCCCTATGGATAGCAGCTATTTTTTGAATTCCAGAATTATAGATTCTTTCAATGGCACCAATCCAAAGTTGGAGATCGGGATTGACAGGATTTTTAATAAAAACTGGTATATCGACCCCATTGAGTGCATCAGCAATTGATTGAACGGTAAAAGGATTGGCAGTACTTCTTGCTCCAATCCATAAAACATCTACACCATATTTTAAAGCCAATTCGACATGTTCCGGACTGGCTACTTCAACACATGCAGGCAGGTTAAATTCTTTAGAAACAGATTTTAACCAACCGAGACCTATTTCTCCAACTCCCTCAAAGGTGTTTGGTCGGGTTCTGGGTTTCCAAATTCCTGCTCTTATCATAGAAATTGGAGTTTTGGATAATTCCAACACAGTCCTGTAAAGTTGATCTTCGGTTTCAGCACTACAAGGCCCAGCAATCACGAAAGGATGCTCCACTTTGCTAAATCCCCAATCTTCTATTTTTATTATGTCCATTCTACATCAAAAAATTTAATCATTTAAACCAGCGTAGAACTTTAAAGTTGTATCCAAGCCCTTAAAAGTTTAAATTACTTACAAAACTAATTCAAATTGAAATGAAATAATTATTTATTGGCTTTTTTGTCAGTTCAGGTATAATGATTTCTGTGAATATTGATTTTAAAACTTGACTTATTCAATAAAAAATTGTCTATTTGTAAATTCAAATGAACATTATAAAAAATGGATTCTTCAATAGAACAAATCCCCAATCCACAGAAATCTGCAGAAGATAAAATCACCCATTATAAATATGGTTGGAAGCAATTGTGGATCCTTTTTGCTATTGTTTTAATCGT
>JBILRD010000239.1:0-4298 GCA_044372845.1 Saprospira sp.
CTACTTCATGATTTCAAGCTTTATCAACTATCTTCAATATGAGAAAAGATATTCAGCTCATACCTGTCTATCCTATCAAACTGATTTGGATCAATTTCAAGATTATTTGATAAAACAGTATGATATACATGATTTGAAGGAAGTGCAAAATATTCATATAAGATCTTGGGTTGTTTCTATGCTTCAATTGAAAATAAGTGCCAACAGTATTCACCGTAAGGCATCATCATTGAAGTCCTATTACAAATTTATGAGGCAGCAAGGTTTTATGACCAATAATCCCCTGACGGGCGTTTCACTGCCCAAAAAGGGAGAAAGACTTCCGGTTTTTGTTGAAGAACAGAAAATGAATCAACTTTTTGATAATATCCAATTTCCTGATGGTTTTGTTGGTTTAAGAGATTATCTGTTGATGGATCTGCTTTATGCAACCGGTATGCGTAGAAGTGAGCTTATCAATCTGAAATGGTCTGATATTGACACAGGAAATAGATGTATCAGAATTTTGGGTAAAGGCAATAAAATGAGACTTGTTCCTCTTTTGCCTCATATCGAAAATAAATTAGCTGAGTATAAGGAAGTGGTTAAATATGAATTCCCTGAAATGGAACTGAAGGAGGTTGTATTAACAGATCAAGGGGATGTTTTATATCCTAAATTTGTGTACAACAAAGTCAAACAATACCTTTCAACCGTAACGACCGCAAAGAAAAAAAGTCCTCACGTATTGAGGCATAGTTTTGCTACTCATCTTTCAAATAATGGGGCAGAGTTAAATTCCATCAAAGATCTTTTAGGTCATAGCAGTTTGGCATCAACTCAAGTATATACTCATACTTCCATTGAAAATTTGAAAAGAGTTTATGAGATGGCTCATCCAAAAGCGAAGAAAAAAGAATAGTATAATTTAATATCATGGAAAGACCAAACAATAACGAATACACTCCTTTTTATGGGTACTATATCAATCTGGTACCAGAAGGGAATATTTTGGATTTGATGAAGCAAGAACATCAGATTACTCAAAGCATACTTCAACAGATTCCACCATCAAAAGGAAATTTCAGATACGAAGATGGAAAATGGAGTATCAAGGAGTTACTGCAACATATGATTGATACCGAACGCATCATGAACTATAGGGCTTTGCGTTTTGCCAGAAAAGATAAAACAGAATTACCCGGATTTGAACAGGATGATTATGTATCAGTATTGGAGGATACCGATAGGTATCCGCTAAGTGTTTTTGTAGAGGATTGGGAAATTCTCAGAGAAAACTCTATTCGATTGTTCAAAAGATTCAATGATGAGGAATCAAAAAGAACCGGTAGAGCGAATAATTCCATTTTCTCTGTTAGAGCTCTGGCTTATATCAATGTAGGTCACGAGATACACCACAGAAGAATTCTACAGGAGAGATATTTGTAATTAAAGTATCTTTGCCTTTATTTTAAGGACATTTTCGATAAAATCAGTTACTGCTATTTCAACAGAGGGTAAATCTTTTGAAGTCCATTTGGAGCAGATGACATGAGAATTTACTTTTTCAAAAGCAGCTTTTCTTTTGAATGATGACTCAGTACCCAATTCTTTGAACATTTCAAGCATAGCCTTTACCGAAACAGTTTGATCCTGTTCTTTTTCATTTTTATAATAATATCCCATAAAAACAGGTTGTTTGATTTGACGGAATATTTCTTTTTTCATGGTAGCATTCAATAACTGCTGCAGAGCAATAACTCCTTCAATTCTATATTTCGAATTCCAATACTGTTTAATACTGTCATTTTCGGGAGTCCAGTTCCTGAAATCACCTACAACTGTTTTAGCAATTTCTAAACCCCATGGTCCGGATAGTAAAAATGAATTAGGGTCCGCCAATTTTATATTTGGAGACATCAGAATATTAGCAGTTATTGATGAATCTTTGGCGGAAAGGTAAAGAGCTAAGCTACCACCTGTGGAACAGCTCATCAGAATTACTTTTTGGCCTAATTTTTTTCCGATAGCAACGGCCTTTTTAGCAGATTCTACCATAGATTTTGGACTTAATTTTAAAAATGCATCAGGATCATTGAGCCCATGTTGATCTAATCTGGCTAGATAGAGATTAAAACCATATTTCTTTGCGAGGTCAATGTGCAGAGGATCAGCTTCCATGGGGCTTGCTGAAAAACCATGCAGATAAACCAAACTGTATTCAGTTTTCTGCTTGGAGGAGTCAGCCCAAACGATTCTGGCCTCATTATTTAGTTTTAAATTCTTGTGCTGATCAGCAGTAGGTAGATCTGTCAGTTCATCCAATGGAATATTATCGAAGGCTTCCATTTTTGGTCTAGGACCCATAAAATAAATTAGAAAAACCACTATCAGGAGTAGGAATAGAGAAATTAAAAACCATTTTAAGATATCTGTAATTTTTTTCATAATTATTTTATTTACAACTAAATAGGGGCTAAACGCCCCTATTTAGTTTATACCTTCAATTCTGTCTTTGTATACATTTACTAACTTGTGTGAATTACTCATGTTAACGATATCTTCCCATAAATATGAAATAGTATAGAAGAAATCTTTCATCTTTAGATTGCCAAATTTCAAATGAATTACTTTTGGAGGAGGTTCATGAAAGAGAATTTTATTACTAAAGTCACTATCTTTTGTAATGATAGTTAAATCATTGTCTAGGCATATTTCCATATTTCATCATCCTTAGCTTCATCATTATTATCTTTTTGATGAATAAATTTTTCATCATTCCATAAAGAGAAATAATAGGGTAAATTTACATCAATCAGATATTTAACCATATTATGCAACAAATTTAATGCTATAATTTCTATTCATTAGTTCAGCTGCAAATTCCAAACAAGCTTTTATATCTTCGGGTTCTAAAGATGGGAACTGTCTAAGAATTTCTTCGGAAGATTCTCCTGCACTTAAAAACTCCAATATAGTCTGTACGGTAATTCTTTTGCCTCTAATAGTGGGTTTACCGTTACAAAGTGTATCGTCAATTGTTATTCTGTCAGTAATGTACTCCATACTTCAATTTATTTTAATTAACAATTTCTATTAACGAATAATTCAAAATAATTAGAACAAACTGTTGATAATATTATCTATGCTTATACCTTCGGCCTCTGCTTTGTAATTTCTTACCACACGATGGCGCAATACAAAGGGGGCAACCGCCTGAACGTCTTCCTTGTCCGGAGAATATTTGCCATTGATGGCGGCATGACATTTTGCACCTAAGACCAAAAATTGTGAAGCACGTGGACCTGCACCCCAAGAGATATAATTGTTGACCTTATCTGTTGCCATGGAGGTGCCTGGTCTTGTTTTATTGGTAAGGCCTACAGCATATTCTAAAACATTATCGGCAATATGGATTTTGCGAATCAATTTTTGAAAGTATAATATTTCATTCCCACTGATGATTGGTTTAAGTTCAACTTTTAGACCTGAAGTGGTATTTTTTACGATTTCAACTTCTTGCTGATAAGAAGGGTAGTCTAAAAAAATGTTAAACATAAATCGGTCTAGCTGTGCCTCTGGCAATGGATAAGTCCCCTCTTGTTCTATCGGATTCTGAGTAGCCAGAACTAAAAAAGGATTTGGCAATAAGTGATTATGTCCGGCGACTGTAACAGATCTCTCTTGCATGGCTTCGAGCAGTGCCGCCTGTGTTTTTGGTGGTGTACGATTGATCTCATCAGCCAAAAGAATATTGGTAAATATCGGGCCTCTGGCAAAGGTGAAATGTCTATTTTCATCCATAACCTCTGAACCGGTAATATCGGAAGGCATAAGATCCGGAGTAAACTGAATCCTTTTAAATTCTAGGTCCAGAACTTTTGAAATCGTATTCACTAACAATGTTTTGGCAAGACCAGGAACGCCAACCAATAAGCTGTGTCCATCACAAAAAAGTGAAATCAAAACTGATTTTACAACATCATCCTGGCCAACGATTACCTTTGAAATTTCTGCACGTAATTTTCTGTAGGATTCAGCCAGAGCATCTACGGCTTGAACGTCATCTTTAAATTCAATCATATATTTTATTTTTTAGCTTTATAACTACGTAGTTATGATGCAAGTTATTGTAATAATTAATCGAAAATCAAATTTAACATTTACAACTCTATTTCAACAAAGATATTGTTTAAGAGTTTGAGATAAATTATTTAAGGTTTTTTCATCCATCTGGCTAGAGAAGTGCATTGAGTATTACCTTTCTCGTCGATTAAGAATCTGGAATAATCTCCAAGGGAGTTTATTTTTACCTCTAT
>JBILRD010000240.1:0-4274 GCA_044372845.1 Saprospira sp.
CGCGCTGAAAATTTTAAGGGAAGAACCCGAAAGAGTCCATAAATTGATAGATAATGCCGACTATGTCCGAAAAGCGCTAACAGATTTTGGATTTGAAGTAATTCCCGGACAAACCGCTATTGTTCCAGTATTGATCAGAGATGATGAAAAAGCATTTCAACTTTGGAAAGGGCTTTTTGATTCTGGAGTCTTTGTCAATGTATTCATTCCACCGGCTACCCCTCCCAACATGGCGATGATGAGAAACAGTTTTATGGCCACTCTGGAGAAGGATCATCTTGATAAGATAATTGACTCTTATTCTAAGGTTGGCAAACGATTGAATATTATTTAGAAGAGTAAATTTTCAATAATTATGTAAATTAGAATTACAAAATAAGCCCTCAAAATCAAATCGCTATGTTGAAAATTGTTGCTGTTGAAAATGCCGCGCAGCGTAAATCCTTTATGATGTTGCCCTGGAAAATTTACAAGGACAATCCCTATTGGGTGCCACCTTTAATCATGGATTTAAAAAAAATGTTTGATCCCCTAAAGCATCCATTTTACGAATATGGAAGCCTGCAGCCATTTCTTGTCTATAAAAATGAGGAACTGGTAGGAAGGATAGCTGCCATCACCAATAGCAGGTACGATAAGTATCATGAGAGATCTGAGGGAAAAACAGGATTTTTTGGTTTTTTTGAATGCATTGACGATCATGAAGTTGCAAACAAGCTTCTGGATACCGCCAAAAATTATCTGATAGAAAATGGTATGGCTTTTATGCAAGGTCCCGCTAGCCCTTCCAGTAATTATGAATTTGGAGCTCTGTCAGAAGGATTTGACGATTCACCTCGAGTGATGATGGCCTACAACCACGAATATTACATCAGGCTTTATGAAAATTATGGATTGCCATTGGTCAAAACATTGTACGCCTATAAGATTGATACAAATAATGTCTTTAGCAATGAAAAACTGATGAGAGGCAATGAACTGGTGAGAAAAAGATATAAAATCGAGTTGAGACCTGTGAATCTGAAAAAAATAAAAGAAGAAGTTCAAAAAGTTAAAGAGATTTACAATAGTGCATGGGAATTGAATTGGGGATACATACCGCTCACTGACAAAGAAATTGATGTGATGGCGGAAGAATTGAAAATGACAGCAGAGCCCAGATTGATGCCTTTTATTTATGTAAATGGCAAACTCGCTGGATTGGCAATTGCTACTTTAGATTATAATTTCCTACTGAAAAAAATAAATGGAAGGATATTTCCTTTTGGGATACTCACGCTGCTGACACAAAAGAGAACGATTAAATGGGCCAGAGTTATTTTGCTTGGCTTGTTACCCGAATTTCGAGGAAAAGGTCTGGATGCCGTTTTATATCACGAATTGGTAACCAAAGCCAGAGAGCTGGGAATTCAGTACGGAGAAGGAAGCTGGATTCTCGAAGACAATGTTCCTATCAACAAGGGAATGGAAGCAGTCAATGCGACGATTTATAAAAAATACAAGGTTTATGAAATGACTCTATAAATTTGTAATATTGTTACAAATTAGATAAAATCATGAACCAAAAACAAAACGGCTCCATTTTCAGTTGGCTAGTCATCGTTGCTGCGCTTGGATATTTTGTCGATATATACGACCTGGTCCTTTTCAATGTAGTGAAGAGAGAAAGTCTGGAATATATCCAGCAGTTGAGAGGAATTGAAATCGATATTAAGAATACTGGTATCTTTCTGTTCAACTGTCAAATGGCTGGAATGTTAATCGGTGGGATTCTATGGGGTGTCTGGGGAGATAAGAAAGGTCGAATTTCAGTTCTTTTTGGAAGTATTTTAATGTATTCTATTGCCAATATTGTCAATGCTTTCACTTTTGATATAACATCCTATGCGGTAGTTCGTGTTTTGGCTGGAATTGGGTTGGCGGGAGAGTTGGGCGCAGGTATAACCTTGGTTTCGGAAACGATGGACAAGGAAAAGCGTGGTTACGGAACGATGGTGATTGTAACTTTTGGTGCGCTGGGAGCGGTGCTTGCTGCATTGGTTGGCTCTAAAGGGCAGTTCGTTGCCGGACTAATCGCATCAATGACAGGTTATACCCTGCAAAACTGGCAGGTCGTTTATCTGATAGGCGGTTTTATCGGATTGCTTTTATTGTTACTCAGAGTGGGGACTTTCGAATCGGGGATGTTTAAGAATATGAAGGAAAAGGAAGTCAGAAAGGGAGATTTTATCGCTTTGTTTAAAAATAAGGATGCCTTATTGAAATATTTTTACTGCATTTTGATTGGCTTACCGGTTTGGTTTATGATTGGTGTACCAGTTTCTCTTTCTCAGGATGTCTTTGCCAAGGAATTTGGCATTGAGGGTGTGGTCAATGGAACAGCAGTGATGTTTGCCTATCTGGGACTCTCAGCAGGTGATCTGGCTTCGGGAATATTAAGCCAACAGTTGCGAAGCAGAAAAAAAGTGGTCTATCTCTACCTGGTTTTTTCTTTGATGCTGATGCTTTATTTCTTGTTTTTCATGAACGGAATCAGTCTTGAAAAATACTATCTGGTTTGTTTTTTGGTTGGATTTGCTTCCGGTTACTGGGCGATTTTCGTTTCTATTGCTGCCGAACAGTTTGGTACCAATATCCGCTCCACGGTGACCAATACAGTTCCGAACTTTGTTCGCGGAGCTGTATTGCCAATTACTATGGGATTTACAGCGCTGGGAAACAGTTTTGGAAATATTTATGCAGCATTGATTGTAGGAATCATCTGCTTACTGTTAGCAGCCTGGGCGACATTCAAGGTAAAAGAAACCTTTGCCAAGGATTTGAATTATTTTGAAACTTTGTAAGCGATTATTCGCCCTTACTGTCATTCCAGGTTTTAAATAAGTTCTCCTGCGTTTTCGGTCTGTTCGCATCAATTTCCCGAAGTGGCTCGCATTCTTTTAAAGTATTGTAACAATCTGTTGGCAATTGCTGGTAAAGCTTGGTTCCCGCCGTTTTCCAGGCAATCATTTCATCGCTGACTTCCTTGATGATTTTTGCGGGATTACCAACCACTATTGACCTCGCCGGAATGACCATGTTGGCAGGAACAAAACAAAGTGCACCGATAATGGAGTTTTCACCCACCTGAACATCGTCCATCAAAACCGCATTCATACCTACCAAAGCATTTTTGCCAACAACAGCACCATGAATAATAGCACCATGTCCGATATGGGCCGCTTCGTGAAAAACAGCCGATTTTCCCGGAAACATGTGTACCACGCAATTTTCCTGAATGTTACAGCCATCTGCAACACTGATGAGGCCCCAATCGCCACGTAGTACTGCTCCCGGACCTATATAACAATGCGCTCCGATGATAACATTTCCCGTAACATTGGCCTGAGGATGTACAAAAGCGGTCTCGTGAACCACCGGTTTATATCCGTTGAATTCGAAAATCATTATTTGGATTTGAATTTGTTGATAGCATTTACAGTGAAATCTGTTAAAACCAGTTTACCACTAATTCCGGCACGAACTGAAAGCAGTTCATCCCAGTTTTCGGTGCCTTCCCAGAAAATTTGTTTTAGGTTTTGCATCGCTTCTGGACTCGATTTGCTCAAAATTTCAGCGAGTTCGGCGATTGCCTTGTCCATCTCTTCGATGCTGTCATATGTGGAAGCGTAAAGTCCTTTTTCGCGAGCCCATTCTGCCTCAAAAAACTGAGTAGCATGAATCGCCATTTGTGAAAAGGCCGATAATCCGACCTTGCGCTGAACTGCAGGACCCACTACAAAAGGCCCGATTCCAACAGCCAGCTCACTCAATTTCACCGAAGCAGATTTTACCGCAAAACAATAATCAGTCGCTGAAGCAATTCCTACGCCGCCGCCAATAGCCTTGCCCTGCACTCTGCCGATAATTAGTTTCGGACATTTTCTACAGGCATTGATGACGTTGGCAAAACCCATGAAAAATTTATGCCCCGTTTCCTTATCTTTTATGGAAATCAATTCATCAAAACTGGCTCCGGCACAGAAAGTACGGTCACCTTCACTTTTTAGAATGAGCACTTTTACATCTTCTCTTTTTCCGGCATTGCTGATAGTTTCAGCCAGTTCCGCCAACAGTTTTCCGGGCATGGAATTGTGTGAAGGATGAAAAAAAGTAATAGTTCCGATGCCATTGTTAATTTCAAGGCTTACATGACCTTGTAGTTTGATATCTTCCATTATAAATATATTTGATGTAGAGAATTAACTAATGAATAAACGGCCAAAGTTGTTCTA
>JBILRD010000241.1:0-4271 GCA_044372845.1 Saprospira sp.
ATGTCTTTGATGTACAAAAGCACCTGCAATACTACCTGGGCCACTATTTAAATATTTGTAATGACACCAAACGGCAAAATCAACGTTCCAGTCATGCAATTTTACTGGAATATTTCCCGCAGCATGAGCCAGGTCAAATCCAACAATGGCTCCGATCTCATGACCTATTTCTGTGATTCTTTTCAAATCAAATAACTGTCCGGTATAATAATTCACACCACCAAGCATGACCAAAGCAATACTATCTGCATTAGTCCTCAAAACCGATTCGATGTCTTCTGTTCTCAATAAATCTTCGCCCATTCTTGGACGGAGTTGGATGAGCGCATCATTAGGATCGTATCCGTGAAATCTGATTTGAGAATCCACTGCATATTTGTCTGACGGAAAGGCGCCACCTTCTATAACAATTTTAAATCGTTTGTTAGTCGGTCGATAAAAGGAGACCATCATTAAGTGAAGATTGGTTGTAAGCGTATTCATTACGACCACTTCCTCAGGTAGCGCACCAACAACTTTAGATAATTTTTCACTAAAAAATTCATGATATGGCATCCAGGGTCTTTTTGCATGAAAGTGGCCCTCTACAGCCAATTCTTTCCAATCTTTAAGTTCCTGATGTATAATGGCTTCAACGCCTTTAGGTTGTAGTCCCAAAGAATTTCCACAGAAATAAAGCATGTCCGATCCATCAGCTTGCTTTGGAATGTAAAATTGATCGCGATATTCTTTTAGCGGATCGTTTTGATCCATATTGGAGGCAAATGAAGCCGTTGTTTCAAATCTAATGTTGTTCATGGTTGTTTTATTCGTGATCGTCTTCAGATTCTTCCTGATCAGAAGTGTTATTTTTCCTTAATCCATTGAAATATTCAGATAACAATTTGATCTGATCCTGATTTAATTTTGCGTTCGAATGCGTAAAAGTATAGGATTTTAAGGGCATTTTTTTCTCTGAAACTTTTTCAGATGATTCCTCCAATTTATGATCTGCTTTTTTACCGGAGTAATCTGCCCAATTTGAGAAATTGAGTTCTTCTCGGCCTTTAATAATATGATTTTTAATCCAGTAGGAGAGTGGGACTATATTGGTGTACCAAGGATATTTTGTTTCGTGGCTATGGCAGTCATAACAAGCATCTTTCAGAAGGGCACTAATTTTTTTATCGGGTTGATGGATGTTGATAAAATCTTTTTCAGCTACAACTGG
The DNA here is from genome assembly GCA_044372845.1 of Saprospira sp. Classification (GTDB taxonomy): domain Bacteria; phylum Bacteroidota; class Bacteroidia; order Chitinophagales; family Saprospiraceae; genus Saprospira. Next base: position 1,211 of record JBILRD010000241.1, read on the forward strand.
AGGATTAACTTTCGAAATTTGAAAAAATTGAAGTACTGCAAGTACCACAACTAATCCGGTTAGGGAGTATTTTAGTATTTTATTCATAATTTTTTGAATTTAAATTTAGATGAATAATATCTGCAAAGATACCTATAAAGGTAAAAATATGATTCAAAATTGGTAAATAAAGAACGATCTTTAGGTGTTGAATAAAATCATTTTATTGAAAAATCCTATAAATTGAATCAAAATCATCTAGAAATACTTTATCAAGACGAGTACTTGGTAGCCATCAACAAACCTAATGGTCTGTTGGTACACCGTAGTCCCATTGCAGCGGATGCCTCAGAGTTTGCACTACAGATAGTTAGAGATATGTTGGGCAGACATGTATATCCCATTCATAGATTGGACCGAAAGACTAGTGGTGTACTTTTGTTTGCTTTGGATTCAGTATCAGCCCGAGCCTTTCAGCAAGCAATGGAGAGTGATCATGCGCAGAAAAGATATTTAGCGATTGTCAGGGGATATTTCCCTGGAGAAATAAATTTGAATCATCCATTGACAAATGATGACGGAAAAACTCAGGAAGCCGAAACTTTATTTCGTTGTATAAAAACTACAGAAATTGAAATTCCTTTTGGCAAGCATTCTACTTCCCGTTATTCCTTGATTGAAGCTTTTCCGAAAACAGGCAGGATGCACCAAATCAGAAAGCATCTCGATCATTTGCGCCATCCAATTATTGGTGACAGGCCCTGGGGATGTAACAAACAAAATAAATTATTTTTAGAAAAATGGGAATTGAATAATATGATGTTGCATGCCGATTCAATAAACATTATTCACCCATTTAGCAATGAAAAATTATTTATAAATGCCAATCAACCAGAGGAATTTCTAAGAATTCAAAAAATATTGAGTCTGTAAGTTCAAAAAATAAAAACCCTGCAGAAAATTCTACAGGGTTTTGTACGAAATGAAAGGAAGAAAAGTTATAGGATAGAGATAACCTTCTTCTTCTCAGATGTAAATTCTTTGGCAAGCTTAGGCACCATAATTCGTAGGATGCCATTTTCATAGTTTCCGCTAATTTTTTCTTGATTTACGTTTTCAGGTAAGCTAAAACTTCTTTCAAAAGATTGATAACTGAATTCTCTTCTGGCATAGCCATTGTGTTTTTCCTCCTTCTGATCCTTAATTTCTGCTTTTACAATCAACATTCCGTTTTCAACGCTGATGTTAAAGTCACTCTTTTTGTAACCAGGGACAGCGAAATCAACTTCGAATTCAGATTCATTTTCGCGAATATTGATAGCAGGAAGCATTTCTCCATCTCTGAATAATGTTGGACTACCCGCATCACGATCAAATAAATCATTCCAAAAAGATCTTTGCAATAAATTAATCGGATTTCTTCTTTCAACTAATGTTGCCATGTTTTTCTGATTTTTTTTAGTTTAAAAATAAATTTCAATTGCAAAAATCAGGTATAAAATCGATACTGGTAATGACGAGATTTAATGTTTATAATGATTTTTAAATGATTTTTAAATTATGCATATTTGCACTATGTTATTTATCAAAATCATTAACCCCTAAATCTCTAATAGTATGAAGTTTAAACTATCTATTTTATTAATCTTTTCTTTTTTGTTAAATAAAACAATTGCTCAAGTGCCCAATACAGCCTGTAATAATGTAACAGCTCCTGTAATAACCAATGGGACTCATCCATCAGTGATAAATGGATCTGCTACACCTGCACCTATTCTCACGCAACAAACCTTAGGTCTGCCAAGAACTGAATATTTAGTCATCAAAAAAGGAGTTTGTGCTAAGAATAATAGCGGAAACTGTGACACTACAAATGGAGGAGGAGATGTCATTATAGGCACGGATGTTGATGGAATTTTTTATCCTGGCGATATGAATAGGTATGGAATAACGTTATCAGCCGGTGATACCTTTAGTATTGTACCTTTTGCTTATAATTTAGGTCAACTACGAAATTTAGTGAATCAAATCTTAACTGGATTAGTTACTGGTACAACAAATTCATGTTGTGCAATTTTTACCTTAGACATTAGAACAATAGGTTTTTGCGATTCGTTAATCAATGCTGGTATTACTAGTGTTAATGACGTTAATAATCTTGGAGATTTTTTAACTGTAATTGAATCTATTAGTAGCGTAAATCAATTATCTATCTATTCTTTTTTGTATTACCTACAACAATTCAATGGATTTAGTAGTATTTTTGATGCCTCTGGTTGTGGATCTATTATTTCCAGTGGAAATGTCCTTTGTTATGGCGCCAATCCGAATCAAAAATATAATTACGTGGCCGGAAATTGCATTAGTAGTAATATTGTTTATTCAATATCAGTAACCAGCGATTTTGCATGTACGAATAATGGTCAAGCCAACATTATAATTCAAAACCCCTCAAGCTATAACTTCATGTGGAGTAATGGTGTAACTGCACAAAATGCTAATAATCTTGCAGCAGGTACTTATTTTGTTACCATGACAAATATTTTTAATGGCTGCTCTGTTACAGAAGTTGTATTTATAAATAATAGTTTTAACTTTCCAAATTCAGAAATATGTTTGGTATCAGTAGATAGCACTGATGGAAAAAATAATATCATCTGGGATAAAATACAGAACCAAGGTATTCAATGGTATAAAATATATAAGCAAAATTCAACAACAAGTCTTTTTGACAGTATTGGAATTGTACACATTGACAGTTTTAGCATTTTTAAAGATAACAATTCAAATCCTTCACAACAGAGCGCCAGTTATCGAATATCTGCTGTTGATAGTTGCGGTTATGAACTGTTAAATTTCAATGACCATACTACTATTCACCTCTCAGCAAATCAGGGAGTGAATAACAACGTAAATTTACAATGGAATGCATATGATGGATTTAATTATTCAAATTTTGAAATTTATAGAAGTAATAATGGTTCTCCCTATTCAATGATTGGTACAGTTGCTAATAATAGTTTTTCTTTTACAGATCTTACACCGCCTTCTAGTACCAATTACTATTTTGTTGCAGTTACAA
>JBILRD010000242.1:0-4259 GCA_044372845.1 Saprospira sp.
TCCTAATAATAAACTCAATTAGTAGTCTTTACTCTACACATATAGTAGGAGGTATAATAAGTTACCAGTGTTTAGGGTTTAACTCAATAGATAACACAATTTCAATTCGAATTACCCTAAGAGTATATAGAGACGCAATAAATGGACAAGCTGCATTTGACAACCCTGCAATTATAGGCGTATTTGAAGGATCCAATATTACAGCATATCAGATATTACAGTTGAATAATCCGGTTATCACCGATGTACCAATTGAATTAAATAATTCTTGTTTATCAATAACACCTGGATCTATTGCAGTAGAAGAAGCAGTTTATACAACAACTCTTACCCTACCCTACAACCCCAATGGATATACCTTTTCCTACCAAAGATGCTGTCGAAATCAGACTATAAACAATCTAAGAAATCCAGGATCTGTTGGAGCCACTTATAGTATCTTTCTATCAGGTGCAGCTCAAACTCTTTGCAATAGTAGTCCAAATTTTAACAACTACCCTCCTATTGTAATCTGTAATAACCAACCGATTTTTTTTGATCACTCCGCTTCAGATAACAATAATAATACACTGGTTTATTCTTTATGCGCACCAAGTACAGGTGGGTCACAGGCAGATCCAGCTCCTAACCCACCAACAGCTCCACCTTACACACTTGTGCCATTCGGAGGAGCTTTTAGTTCTGGATATCCTATGTCATCCAATCCAGCCATATCAATAAACTCAAATACTGGATTATTGACCGGTACTCCAACTCAAACAGGGCAATATGTGGTTGGAGTTTGTGTACAGGAATTTAGTACCTCAGGTCAATTATTAAGTACCTCTGTAAGAGATTTTCAATTCAATGTGATCAATTGTTTGACTACTTTAAATGCAGCTATAAGGTCAGACTCAATAGATGCCAGTGGACAAGGATTCATTGTTAATTCATGTAATAATAATATCATTACTTTTATAAACCAGAGTACAGCATCACCACAATCACTAATAAGTAATTATGAATGGCGATTTGACTTAAACAATGGGAATTTTGCCATATCCAGTGCGACTAATCCAACCATCACATTCCCAGGACCTGGCCAATACAACGGATGGTTAGTTGTTAATCCCGGCTCTATAGGTTGCACAGATACAGCATATATAACCCTAAATGTTTATCCTCCCTTACTTGCTGATTTCAGAAATGTTACAGACTCTTGTAACAATAGTTTACCTCCAATCCAGTATTTTGACATCTCAACTGTAAGTCCAACATCAGCTATAAATTCTTGGTTATGGAATTTTGGAGATAATACAACTTCAACCCTTCAGAATCCAATACATCAATTCCCAAATGCAGGTACCTATAACGTCTCTCTGATCATTACTGATATCAATGGGTGTATCGATAGCAGTAACAGACAGGTATCATGGTTTCCACCTGCTAACCCACAGTTTACAGTCAATGATCCTAATGGATGTTCGCCCCATCAAACAATATTTACCCATAGTTCTTTCCCTTTTACAAATGCTTATACTACAAACTGGGATTTTGGAGATGGGACTAATTCAAACCTTAGCCCATCCGTAACACATACATATCAAAATCCTGGAAACTATACTGTATCATTACAACATGTATCACCATGGGGTTGTGTGAGTAATCTAACCAGAAACAATTACATTAGTGTTTTTGGGCATCCTAACGCTCTATTTAATTATACTTATGACAGCTGTGAATACACTGCTGTGACTTTTAATGACGCTTCAACATCATTTAATACAAGCTCCCCTATCATCAGTTGGTCCTGGGATTTTAGAGATGGTACAACTTCTAATTTACAAAATCCATCACATTTGTATTTACTGGCTGGCACCTACCCGATAAACTTGATTGTGAATGATATAAATGGTTGTACAGATACAATTCAAGATAGCATCCAATGGTACCCAAAGCCTGTTATAGATGTTCAAATCAACTCTACAACCGGATGTGCACCTTTCTCTATTTTTTTTAATAATCAGTCATATCCAATAAATGGATACAGTACCATATGGAATTTTGGAGATGGGAATAATTCTACTTTAGCAAGTCCTACCCATATATATCAAAACCCCGGAACCTATTTTGTTGACCTCATTATTACTTCACCATTAGGCTGTAGAGATACTTTCAGTGATACAATAATTGTTTATGAACCTCCGACAGCTAATTTTAATTTTTCATTTAATACTTGCGAAATAGAGCCGGTTCTATTTGACGAAACCTCCACACCAAACTCTAGTAATACTACAATATTAAATTATATCTGGAATTTTGATGATGGTACAATTTTGTCAGCACAAGATACTTCTCATCTTTATAGTCTTGCAGGAAATTTTAATGTAAGCTTAATTGTTCAAGATGCTAATTTATGTTCTGATACCATTGTAAGAACTGTCAGTTGGTTTCCTGCCCCCATTGTTGCTGTTGATGTAAGTGATAGTGCAGGCTGTCAACCATTAACAGTTAATTTCACCAATAATTCTTATCCTATAAATGGCTATACCACGATTTGGGATTTTGGTGATGGCGACACATCCTCCCAAGCAAGTCCAACTCATGTATATGACCAGTATGGAAATTTTATCGTTCATTTGTTTATCCTTTCTCCAACTGGATGCACTGGCGATTTTTTTGACACTATAGTCGTTAATCAAATACCAGATGCTGATTTTACTTTTAGTTATGATTCCTGTAGTTTTAATGGTGTAACTATTTTTGATCAATCGAGTACAAATATTGCTGGTACAAGAATTAATAATTGGAACTGGGATTATGATGCTGGTTTTACTGCTAATGTAAATTATTCAATTACTGATACTGTTATACCCTATAATCCACGATCAAACTATACAGTTTTTCTTGAAATTACAGATGCGAATGGATGTACAGATACTATTTCTAAAGTTATCAGCTACTTTCCTGCACCAGTTTTTCCAGTTTCATCTCATAGTGTTGAAGCTTGTTTGCCTGTATTCGTGAATTTTGATAATAACCCTTTAAATAATTATCCAGGTTATAACTTTATATGGAATTTTGGCAATGGTCAATTTTCTAATTCTTTTGATACAGTTTATACCTACATTCAAGATGGTATATTTTATCCAACCTTAACTGTAACAACTGCATCTGGATGCATTGGGATTTTTAAAGATACCATCCTTGCCAATGGTAATCCAACAGCTAATTTTGATATTAGTTATGACCCATGTGAACTGAATGGTGATGTAAGATTTAGAAATTTGTCTGTGAGATCTAATCAAGGATTGATTGATTCTATACTTTGGGATTTAGGTGATGGCACCAATAGCTCTCAGCCATTTATTTTTCACCAATACAACTACCCAGATACAGGTTTTTATCAAATTACTCTGACAGTATCAGACGTTAACGGTTGTTCTGACGATTCAACCTATCAATTTTATTGGAGGCCTCAACCCGTTTTCCCGATTGATCTAGAAGATTCGAGAGCATGTGTTCCATTATTTGTGTCTTACCCAAATTCTAACCCTTATCCAATACCAGGTTACTCTACAATATGGGATTTTGGGGATGGAAGAAACAGCATTGAAGCTAATCCTGAAATAATCTACGATTCAGCAGGAATTTACAACTTAACACTTGTTGTCGAATCGCCAATCGGTTGCATTGATACTTTTACAAGCATACAAACTGCTTTGGAAAATCCTATTGCAGGCTTCACTTATTCTCCCTCTGCATCTGAAATTGATATTTATAATGCGGAGGTTAGCTTTTTTGATCAATCTCAAAGTGCTAGATTATGGCGGTGGAATTTTGGGGATAACAACTGGATCAATAATCAAAACCCAATTCATATTTTTAGTGATACCGGCTTGGTTAATATCACACAGGTAGTTTATCACCAAAATGGCTGTTCTGATACTGCTTCAATAGTTTTGGATATAAGACCTAGAATCAGTTATTTTTTACCAAATGCTTTTACTCCAAATGATGACGGTTTAAATGATGAATTCTTGGGAACTGGATACCTTCAATACATTCGTAACTTTGAAATGGCAATTTACAACAGATGGGGAGAAAGAATTTATGAAAATAATAGTCCTTATGAATCCTGGAATGGCAGAAAATTTAATACTGGGGAAAAATGCCAGGCTGGAGTTTATGTCGTAATTGTTCGATATGAAGGGCCAAGAGGTGAAAAAGAAGAAATTAAAGGGTTTGCTACTATTGTTTATTAAGTTTTAATTTTAGGA
>JBILRD010000243.1:0-4253 GCA_044372845.1 Saprospira sp.
AGGTCATTGGTGTTGAGAGTTGCGATTATCTAAGGGAGAAACTAATCGTTGATAAGATTAAACATTTTTTTGAAACAGTATAACTTCTTAATGGTGATTATTATTAGAATAGTCACCATTTTTTTTCTTTCAAAATAAAATATCTACGAGAACAAAATGTTATTATTTACGTTATAAGAAAAAATCCTAAAATGAAATTAGAAAGGTTCATTATCCTTCTTTTGTTAATAAGTATATCAACTTCTTTTACAATAAAAAATAATAACAATATAGTTGTTAAAGTTGGTAATCTTGTTCATACAAACAGTCCTGTTTTTCTTGCATTATATAACAATGAAAAAGATTTTAGAAACCCTAATAAAGCTGTATTAACCAAAATAATATTAGCTTCAGATCTAAAAAAAGATGTTTTACTGGAAAAAATTCCTGAGGGATATTATGCCCTGACTATTTTTCAAGACTTAAACGGCAATAAAAAAATTGATCATAATTTTTTTGGATATCCAACAGAGCCTTTTGGTTTTTCAAATAATCCTGTTTTGAAATTTGGACCACCTAGTTTTAAGGAATGTTCCTTTTATTTTTCTGGCAATAAATCACAGGAAATTACCGTTAACCTGAAATAGGATTTAAAATTTGATAATTTTCTCCTGAAATAAGTTGTATATTAGCATTTACACTACAAAATATTTTTATGGGTCGGATTTTAAAAATTTCAGGTTTTTTGATGATAGTATTCTTCTACTCATGTAGTAGCAGTATGAAACTTAAATCCAGATCAAAATTTAATCTTGATCACCTCTACAAAATTTGGGATGTAGAGAGCATAAGTGCCGGAAATAAATTATCTACTGGCGAAGAAATGGGAAATCCAAGATATGAATTCAAAAAAGAAGGGATAAGAATTAAAAGTTATATTGAACCTCCTCACTCAGAATCAGTTAAGTTTTTTTTAAGGAATGATAGTATTCACTATATAAGTGAAAAAAATCTTCCAAGTTCTGCAATACTTGAGCTCACAAAAGATAAATTAGTCCTGAAAAATGAAAAGGCTGAATGGCGATTGTTTAATAAAAACAATGACTAGTCCATATGTGTGAGATATTCTTCGATTAGTTTACCGACAATTTGACGCATCTGCTTTTTCTCTTTTCTAGCAGCATTTTTGAGCATCTCTACTTTTTCAATATCCAATACAAAAGTAATACGTTTTGTTTTTGGAAATTTCTCTCTTTCTTCTTCATCCTCCTCTTGAGATAAATCTTTAAATAGTGTCCTCTGAAGGAGTATTTCAATTCCAACAGCTTTTTTGTTGCCTTTTTTTACAATTCCTCTCTTTACTTCAGATACGGTACTATCACCGATTACTTCTTCGATTGATTCTTTGAAAAAACTTTCAAGACCTTCAGAAAAAGATTTTCTGTTTATTTTTCTCTTCTCTGCTTTTTCTTTTTCTTCCTCAACAGCAACGGTCTCTAATTTTACTGACTCCTTTATATCAACTTTTGTCAAAAAAGTTGGATTATCCTGTTTATTATCCTCATTAAGAGTATATTCCAGGATGCTTGATAAATTATCAGAGAAGGATTTTTTTGTATTTTTGGCCATTTACTATTTATCAGAAATGAGGTATAACCTTAATTAGCACAAAGTTAAAACAATTATCGAAAAAGAATTATTGAAATTTACGTTAAAATATTTGAATCCCCAATTTAATATCTGTTTTTTTGACTTATTGTAAATAATGTCAATAAATCAGACAATTATTTTCCATCAACAATGGAGCTGTTTTCTACAGGTGTAATGTTTATCAAGAGAAGACTTATGCCATTTACCAAAGCAATAACAACGCTGGCTGAAACTAACGCAGCCGCAAGAGCTCCGACGATTAAAGGTATTGGCAAAACCGGTTCAGTTATAGAATAGGCCCAAAAAACTAAAACCATAGCAAGCATCCATGAAATTATATTTGATATAATCCATAAAAAGGCTCTTTTACTATGAGATCTTAGGGCTAACCACTGAAAAAGACCAAATATAGATCCTATTGAAAAACCCAATAATAGGGTTGTTATTAAATCAAATCTATTTTCTGACCCCTCTTCTTTTATTTTTTCAACTTTAGTATTTTCTATAGTTGAATCTTTTTTATCAGTATTCACTTCTTTATCCTTGGCAACAACCTCATTTTTAACGGTATTTTCTTCAATATTATTATTGTAAAGCAATGGGATCATTCCAAATATCCAACAAATCACTGCTGCAATGATAGTATAAGACAGCCAATCCCTCAACCTAAGCAAGGTGAATTTATGCCTTAAGGCAGTCCACTGAAACCAGCCAAGAACAAAACCTTGAACTAGCCCGGAAAACACCATAATCAACATCAACAAACTGCCATCAGAAAAACTTTTTGGGTCACCAAAAACATACCTGTAAAGAACAATTATGGTTGTAGCTACAGATACACTTAATAGCTCCCCGATTCCGCATCTGATGAACCATTTACTGAAAAATTGTCTGTAAGTTAATGTCTCCATTTTTAAATTTTCCTGTAAAATTATCTTTTAACGAATAATATGCAACTGATAATTATCACATAAAATTTTTGACAGCCTATTCTTTTCTCCAATCAGGTATCAATTCTGAACCAGGATGATAAGGTGCCCCGTTCTTATTTAAATCTGCATCAATTGTTTTTATTTCCTGAGAAATAGATTGAATATCCTTGATTAACTTTTCCAAAGCCAATGCTGATTCATTATAATGTCTCAAAGAAGAAGCTGGTACTGCCGATGTAGCTTCCCAGAAATTATCCATAGCAGTTTCGATCTTGCTGATCAATCCGGGTTTGAAAGGAAAATCTCTGGAATATAAACTGGCATCTCCGTATAGTTCAATTGAAATTTCTTTTAACTGAAAATATATTTTATCTAACTTCTCTAATATTTTCAAATCGGATGAAGAGGTTTCAACAACTGCTTTTTGCAATAATTTAACTCGATTGTTCAAAGAATTAAATACCTCAGACAATCCTCTTGCAGCTCTTCTCATTTTCACAAATTTGACACTCATGTCATTTAATGCTTGTTTGTCAGTTGCTGCTAAAGTAGCATTTTTCAAAGACTTAACAGTGAATTCTTGTTTTGAGCTTAATTCACTGACAATTCCATTCTGGATTTTATAAAATTGTACATAATAAGTTCCAGGTGCTGCTAATGCTCCTGTTGTCTGAGACTCATATCTACCAGGCTGACGATTCTGGAGTTGAACAGGAACAAGTGATTCGTATCTATAATCCCAGAAAAATCTATTGAATCCCTGCTGAGGTTTAATTTTCAATCTTCGGACGGTCTCTCCATCAACATTTGAAATAGAAGCCAATAGATAAGGTGAATTCTCCCAATCCTCCTTGTGTAATTCCTCCAAGTTTGGATATGGAATATCTTTTCCATTCTTCAATAGAGCTGATTCTCTTTTTTTTCTGGCATCCTTAAAAGTTGTAAAAGTAGTATCATTGAAAAGATAAGTAATCTGTGCGCCAACTACAGGATTTTCTGCTCCAAAGTAAGCGTCTCCCTGATTAGCTTTTCCTGTCAATCCCAATGGAGTTGATTCTATGAACATCCATGAATCTTTAATTGGATAAACCAGCAGATTTTTACTAAGATCTGTAGTTTTGAAATTTCTTAAAGGACTATAATCATCCAGAACATAAAAACCTCTTCCAAAACTTGCCAGGACAAGATCAGATTCTCTTTTTTGAATTTCAATATCTTTTATAGCTATTGTTGGCAATCCTGATTTTAATTGGTGCCAATTTTGACCGCCATCATTTGAAAAAAAGCAACCAAATTCTGTCCCAACAAAAAGCAAATTTTTATCTATGTAATCCTCTGCTATATCATAAACTGTTCCTCTTTCTGGTAAATTTGAATGAATAGGCTTCCATGTTTTTCCTTTATCTGAACTTTTAAAAATGTATGGTTTAAAATCTCCTCTTTTGTGATTGTTGAAAACAGCATAAACTATATTCTCATCAAACTGTGAGGCTAGAATTGCATTTACATAGGTAAGAGGAGGCACACCACTAACCGATTCAACTTTCAACCAAGACGCACCGGCATTTTCTGAAACCTGAATCAATCCGTCATCTGTGCCAGCATACAGTAAGCCTTCCTTTTTGGGAGACTCGTCAAAAGCTACAATATTTCCATAAATTGTTGTGCTTTTGTTTTTCATAACAGCATCCA
>JBILRD010000244.1:0-4245 GCA_044372845.1 Saprospira sp.
CAGATTTTTCAGCTCTCTGTATTTTTTTATCCTATCACCTACATTCATAGTGCAAATATTTCCTTAAAAGTAAACAAATTACTACTTTTTTACAATTACTTTTTAATTTTTTTTACTGATTTTTGTCATATATAAAATATTTGTGGAGCAGAAACCACGTAAAATAACGGGCGAAATCCTGAAAAGCCTTATGAGTAGGGGGCAAATTAAATATGTCATATAATGAATTAGGTCCATTGAGAACTATCTTATATTATACAATTGGACTTGTTTTACCATTTGTTTTTGCAAGAATGATTATTACTTTATTAGTCAACATCTTATCTTTTGATGGGATTTTTTACAAAAAAAGAAATAGAGAGGTACTTAATGCAGGGTGTTTTGGAAGACATATACTTTCACCAATCAATGATAGTGTATCTCCCTTTATAAGAGGTTCACTAGGTTTGATTTTACCTTGGTGGCTTTTAAATATCTTATTCGGAAGAAAGTAGATTTATTAAATCTTCTCATTGAGTTAATTTACTTAAAATGTTAAAGATATTATTTCTGGGTTTAATAGAGTTGTATTGGAAGATTTTACCCGAAAACAAAAGGAACATCTGTCTATTTCGTAATTCTTGTTCTACAGCTGTACATTTTGAAATAAAAAACAATGGAATAATTAAGGGTTTTAAATTATTATTATTCAGAATCAATAATTGCAATTCAGATTACAGTTATTTCTATGAAAATGATGAATTTAAAATCAAAACAAAGGGAAATATCTTATTAAAAGAGTGTGAAATCAATCCTTATGTTTTAAATAAGCTAAAAAACCATTTTTAAAAATTATGAAAAATCTACATTCTCATTTATAAAATTATCTGTTATCAAAAAGTTGAGATTGTAAAAATTAAACAACACTAAATTATGAGTTACGAATCTGAATTAGAATCTTGGAAAAGACAACTTGAGTCTTTAAAAAATCAATTAAAAGGTGCTAAAACAGTTAAGCCTGCTGGACCACACAGACAAGCCCAAGTTGATTATTATAAAAGAGCTATTGAGAGCCATAAGTTACGTAAGCCTAAAAAAAGATAACTTAAATAATTCATAATAGGTAATTTTATAAAAAAACATGTAGTATAACCTATGGGGTTAGCTTTTAACAAAAGTCAAACCCTCAAAATTCCCCAGATCCTCTCCAAAAAAATCCTCCTGACCAGTATTTCGATATTATCAACCTATCTAGACCCTATCCATTTCACACCCAAAACAAACATACCAAAAACCTAAACAGACGAGTTCCAGCCCCATCGGGGCTCTATTTTTCCAGCCGAAGGCGGAAAATAAACCAAAACCCCAGAGGGGTGACGTTTTTAATTTTCTACTAAATAACTACGGTCAAAATTGGGAAAGGCTATATAAATTTCTGATGAGTAAATGAGCAGGAAATCAACAATTTAATTTTTACATTCTATCTGAGTTTGTTGTTAATAATAACAATTATTTCAGACAAAATCACCCCATCAACTCCCCACTCCACAACCTCTCCAAAAAAATCTGCCAGGGTAGTATTTCGATATTATCCACCAATCGGGGCAGTGGTTCATTGCAAACAACTATTGCTTTCTTGACCTCATATTCCTCCATAAAGGCTTTTAACCCATTCAGATGATGCTTGCCGATTTTGCTACCAGATTTTACTTCGACAGCCACTTCATGTTTTCCCAATATAAAGTCAACCTCTAATTGGGAGGAGGTTCTCCAGTAGGAAATGGAATATTCCAATCCGCTATAATGTCGGTGCGCCATCAGCTCCTGAAATATAAAAGACTCGAAAGCATTGCCAAAGGCTTCCGTTCCAATTTCTATTTTTCCTCTTTTCAAAAGATGATTGACTATCCCAAGGTCAAAAAAATAGAATTTTGGAGATTTAACTACCCTACGCTTGGGCTTATGCTGATAGGCAGGTATAAATCGACCAATCAAAGTATCTTCCAATATCTGAAAATAATCCTTTATCGTTGGTGAAGAAACACCGCAATCCGTAGCAATATTTGTAAAATTGACAATCTCGGCATGACTGAAAGCAGCAGCCCCCAAAAATTTTGCAAAGACATCAACATTTCTGATTTTTGCTTCCGCTACAATCTCATCCTGTAAATAATTGCCTATATAGGAAGCTATCAATCTTTTGGGATTTTCTGATAAATAATGCCTTGGTATCAGCCCATTATTTATAGCCCTGAGCAGATCAAAATCATCAATTTCGTTCGTGGTCAAAGGAAATAACTCATATCTCAAGGCGCGTCCTCCCAGTAAATTTTCTCCCGAGCGAAGAATTTTTCTCGGACTGGAGCCACTCAAAATAAATTGAACCCCATGATTTACAATCAACCATTGAACCTCATTGAGAAGGACAGGAATTCTTTGTATCTCATCAATAACCACAATCTTTGCTTTTTGTGCCAATACCGTTTCCCTAAGATATTCGGGATTGGTGATCAATCTTTTATATACATCAGATAGTAGCAGGTCAAACCACAAAGCATCTGGATAGAGCTGTTTCAACAAAGTACTTTTTCCGGTTTGCCTTGGTCCCCAGAAAAATATACTTTGCCCTTGATTGTCAATAAATTTTTGACTCCTGTTAAATAAGTTCAATTGCATAAAAGAGAGAAATTATTTCATGCAAATTTAAACAATTACTTTAATATTACATGTATTTTTAAACAATAACTTTAAAATTACATGCATTTTTAAAGTAGTAATATCAATTAAAACGATATATTATATTGGTTTATAAATTATTATATTGTTTTTTAAAAATTATTAATATTAAATTTAATATTAAACAATTCCACTCTACACTAGAATAGCAAAATTGTAGATTTTTGATAATATTATTTCCTTCTTAAAACAGTAAAAGCAAACTACATAATTGTAGAAAAAAAATACCATTACACATAAAATTGCAAGTCAATTTTTTAAGCGATATTTTTCTTTGAAGGACAAAACAATTTTTAAAACATTTTCATTTTTAGACTAAAGTTTCTAAATTTTGCGATGATTACAATTCCTTAAACATTAACCTCACACTTTCCACTAAAACATGACTAATAAATCTATACCTTTTATAGCAACAGTTAACAACCATTCTTCTGCTTTTCAAAATATTATCTATAATATCTTAAGCGAAAACTTAAAATTATCAAAACTAAGCCTTTACAGTAATGTAGTATTTATATTATTAATTTTATTAAGTACTGTGGATATTGTTTTAACCTCTAACCTGTTTTACAAAGAGTTCGCTTTCATTAGAATTATTGAATATGTTACGGGTTTTGTTTTTTTAATTGAAACAATATGCAGAATCATCTATGCCCCCCTATTGGATAGCAGCAAATCAGCTTTAAAGTCAAGGTTGTCTTATCTTTTTAGTTTCTATGGTATTATTGACATTCTATCTATTGTTCCCTTTGTTGGCACCTTAATAGGTCTTAGTATTAGTGTGTCTTTTAGAATGTTAAGAATCGTTAGGCTATGGAAAATTGTCCGATTTATTCCTGCTTTTGGTTTTATCAATAATTCTTTGCAAAAAAAGGGAGATGAAATATTGGTATCTCTACTTGGTGTGTTTTTATTGTCCACAACTATTTCCACTTTTATTTATTTTGTCGAGATGGAGGCTGGGAGTGGCTCTTTTACCGGAATTTTACATACTTTGATTTGGTCCATCGGTAAATATACCGGTGACTATGGCGGTTTTGCAGGAGAAGTTCCCCTAACAGATTTAGGAAAATTATTGGCAACTATAAATGGTTTTCTCGGTATAGCCTTATTTGCCGTACCAGCTGGTTTGATTGGTTCCGCATTCATAGATGAAATGAGTGAACAGAAAAAACAGAAAGAAATTAAGGCCAGAATTGACGACATAAATCTCTTTTACAATTCCAGTTACTCTAAAAATAAATCCCTTGATAATAAATTTACTTATTGGAGATATATTGTCTTTCAAAACCTTCAAGCCAGATTATTATATTCTGATGATGAAATTCTTGAAAGTATAAGAAATTCTAATAATTTAAGATTTACAACTCTAAAATCTGCGGATCATCTAAAATATCATGACACCAAACTCATTGAACGTTTTATTTCGAACAGGCCCTATGGTACTTTTATAGAAAAACCTGCAAGTAATCTCTATATAATTAATCCAATGGGTGGAGTTGAAAGATGTATCAGTCATTTTAATTTTAC
>JBILRD010000008.1:0-15681 GCA_044372845.1 Saprospira sp.
TTCCGCCAGATTGCCGGTATATATTATCATTATTGCCTTGATCATACCAGATGTTTACTTTTGGGGATTCAGCGCCAAAGGATTGACGCTGTTATTTTTATATCTGCTTGGAATACTCATTGCCCTGCTAACCTCTGTTGTCTTTTCGATTTATCTAAAATCAAGTTCCAAAAATTTATTCGTCATAGACATTCCGAGCTATAAAACGCCGCGTTGGAAAAATGTTTTTAATACGATTTTCCAAAAAACTAAAACCTTTGTTTTGGAAGCTGGAAAAATTATTTTGACTATCTCTGTTTTATTGTGGGCGCTGGCAAGCTATGGTCCTGGCTCAAGCATGGAAAAAGCTGAAAAAAATGCTGCAGAAATCGTTAAAACGGCTCCCGAGCTTAACTATGAAGAGGTTCTGGCGGCTCAAAAACTGGAAGCCAGTTATATTGGACAGTTTGGTCATTTTATCGAGCCCGTTATTCGCCCTTTGGGTTATGACTGGAAGATTGGCATCGCATTGATTACCTCTTTTGCTGCCAGAGAAGTTTTTGTTGGAACTTTGGGGACCCTTTACAGTGTTGGTGAAGAAAATTTTGATGAGAAATTGGTTGATAAAATGCGTAAGGAAAAATTTGCAGGCACAGACAGGCCTGTTTATACTTTTGCTACAGGTTTTTCGCTTTTGATTTTTTACGTTTTTGCACTACAATGTTTAAGCACTATTGCTGTGGTCTATCGCGAAACTAATTCATGGAAATGGACCTTGTCTCAGTTTGTATACATGACAGCGCTGGCCTATATCTTATCGCTTTTAACTTATAATATTTTAAGTTGATGCCCATGCAAAATATAATCGTTTTTATCCTTGTATCCTTATCTTTTCTTTATCTTGTTTATCATTTTTACCGACAATTTTCTGTAAAAAGTGGTTGTGGCTCAGCCTGTAAAAATTGTACTGTAAACATCAAATGGGACGAGATTGCAGATAATAAAACAGAGATCAAATCATGATAAAATATATTTTGACAGATATTGAAGGAACCACTACCTCTATTTCTTTTGTTGTCGATACACTATTTCCATATTTTCTGGAACATATCGATGAAGTGGCGACCGCTTTGGATAATCCCCTTGTTCAATCCCAAATATCATTGGTCAAGGAAACTGTCCTTCAAGAAGAAAATAAGCATATTGATGATCGGGAATCTTTAAACTACCTGGTTAAATGGTGTAAAGAAGACCGTAAACATCCTGCTCTCAAAGCTTTACAAGGGATGGTCTGGGAGGCTGGCTATAAAAATGGACAGCTAAAAGGGCATATTTATCCGGAAGTAGCTCCAAAATTATCTCAATGGAAAAATAGTGGATTGACCTTGGGAATTTATTCCTCTGGTTCTGTTCCAGCACAAAAATTACTCTTTGGATTTTCTGAAGCAGGCGATCTGACTCCACTATTTAGTCACTATTTTGATACAGCAGTAGGTCACAAAAGAGAGCAAATTTCTTATCAAAATATTCAAAAAGCTATTGGTCTACCATCTGATGAGGTTTTATTTTTATCTGATATAGAACAGGAGCTGGATGCTGCCCGTCAGGCGGGTTTTAACACCTGTAAATTAACAAGACCGGGTACTGATCCTTTGTCAAGCCATAAAACAGCTAATAACTTTGAGGAAATCATCCTGAACTAATTTTTAAACTATGACAAGAGCACTGTTTAAATTTTTACTTTTTGCGCTCATATGCCTAAGTTTTTTTTCCTGTCTCAAGGAAAAAGCTGTTTCGGTTGATTTTGAAGTCATTCAGTTGCCATTTGATCTTAGTGTTAACAAAATAATTGCTGAAAACGATTCTGTACTATGGGTTACACAGGGTGATAAATATGGTAGGGGTGCTCTTTTAAATAGTTATAATGGAGGTTTGAGCTGGAATGTAATACTGGATTACGATTATGAAATTCGGGATATCAGCATTAAAAATGGTCGAATCTATATTTTTCCTACTGGAAATAAAGTTCTTTGGTCTGATGACCGCGGAATAAGCTGGCAAGATATTACAATGCCCGGCTGGGAGTTCTTTTCAGCAGGGCATGTGTTTAACAACGAAGATATAATATTAGCAGGGGGTGAAAATTTTGGTAAAGGAATTCTTCATTTTATTTCCAGCACCAACTTCAATGCCGACACCATCCAACACGAACTGTCTGATATGGTTTCTCTGAATGATTCAACGCTTATTACTGTGGGTTATGGTGTTATCCTAAAATCTACCGACCGCGGTCAAAACTGGTTACCTGATGAGGCCAGGGGAGATTTTTACCGGGCAGTTTCTTTTTCTGATGAAAATAATGGTTTTGTCGTCGGAGACTATGGAAGTATTCACAAGACCAGCGATGCTGGCAGAAACTGGAAAAAAATCAAGTCTGGCTCCACCTTTTTAAATTCCACGAATCGATTCAAAGATGTACATTTTAAAACTTCCGAAGATGGAAGTATAGCAGGAAGCAATGGCTTGTTATGGTACAGCAAAAATTCCGGAAAAACCTGGATTCCAATCAGTAATTTGCCGGATCTTGATTTTGAAACTGTCTTGACAAGAAATAATAAAATTTTAGCAGGGGCAAGGGGAGGTAAAATTGTGCTGATGGACAAACCTTAAGCTCGTATAAAGGTTTTATAATAAAACGATTGTATTTTGCCATATTTCCTGGAAAAATTCGTTTTATACATTATAGCATTTCATAATAGTATGTTTAACAGCGCTTTCAATCTATTGATCTTTTTGGCTCTGATCTGTCTCTCCAACAGATCTAAAGGACAGGATGTTGCTCCCCGACAAATTATTTGTGAATTTTCCACTGATGAAAAAATTAGAATCAGCCTTAACGATCTTTCCTTTGTAAACGGCAAAAACATTCAACTTCGAATAGTGGAACAATTGGTTCCTGAAATGAATCTCTATTTATTGGAATATCAATCTGTGGATATATCAGAAATGGAACTGCTGGAAAGATTTCAAGCACATGAATTTGTAAAGTTAGCCCAACTGAATCACTACGTCAGTTTGAGGAGTACGGTCCCAAATGATCCATCTTTTAATAGTCAATGGCAATATGTCAATAGTGGTCAAAACGGAGGAACCATAGACATGGACATCGATGCCGATCTGGCCTGGGATATCAGCACTGGCGGACTAACAGTCAGTGGCGATACGATTGTTGTTGCTGTTATCGACGATGGTGCCAATATTTTACATCCTGACCTGGCTCAAAACCTTTGGGTAAACCGTTTCGAAATCCCCAATAACAACATCGATGATGATCAGAATGGATATGTTGACGATTATTTGGGCTGGAATAGCAACAGCTCTGATGATAATGTCAACGCCAATGGGGCAGGAGGACATGGAACGCCCGTTGCCGGAATCATTGGAGCAAAAGGCAATAACAATTTGGGAGTATCAGGAGTAAACTGGAATGTAAAACTGATGTTGATCAGAAATAATTTTAATACTACTGAAGCCAATGTGCTGGCGTCTTATGGTTATGCCCTTCAACAAAGAAAAATTTACAATCGGACCAATGGTGCCCAAGGTGCTTTTGTGGTCGCTACAAACGCTTCCTGGGGAATTGATAATGGTAATCCGCTACAAGCTCCGTTGTGGTGCGCCTTTTATGATACTTTAGGAAAATATGGTATCATCAATATCGCTTCCACTACCAATAACAATGTCAATGTCGACCTAGTTGGAGATCTGCCAACGACCTGTCCAAGCGATTATTTGATTGCTGTCAGTAATTTAAACAAATTCGGCATCCGTCTTGCCGGTTATGGATTAAACGCTGTTGATCTTGGTGCCTTTGGTGAAAGTGTTTATACGCTCAGTTTTTCAAATTATGGGTTATTTGGTGGCACTTCTGCGGCTACTCCACATGTTACTGGAGCTATAGCTTTGGCTTACAGCGCTGTTTGTGACAAGTTTATGAGTCTGGCAAGAAGATATCCAGAACAGGCGGCCATCTTGATGAAAGATGCTATACTGAACGGTACTGTTCCAAACAGCAGTATGACCAGTTTATCGGTTAGCGGGGGACAGCTCAACCTTTATAATAGTCTGATTGACATTCAAAATGCTTGCCCTAATGATAGTTGTTTTTCGCCGAATAATTTTTTGGTACAGCAGCTCACTGACAGTTCCACTCAAATCAGTCTTCAAGCTATAGATTCTTTTTGTCTTCGATACCGATTGGCAGGTAGCAATATCTGGATAGATAGTATTGTATCTAATTCAAACATTATCAATCTTATAGGCTTATCAAAATGCAAGGACTATGAGGTCTTAGTGAGTGGTTGGTGTAATGGTGTTGTTGGAATTAGTGACCGCTACACTTTTCAAACGGGCGGTTGTTGTATTGCTCCTCAAAATATCAGATTGCAAAACAGTTCAGACAATAACTTATCTGTCATCTGGGATGCCGTCAACTCTGCCCAGCTTTACATTATCAGATGGCGACCCTATGGACAGGCTGCCTGGAATAACCTTCAGAACAACAATACTTTTTTAAGTATCTCGAACCTTTCGCCCTGTTCTTTTTATGAAGTTCAAATACGAACGGACTGTGGGGATACTATTGGTTCCTATTCCGCTATTCAACTTTTTTCAACAACAGGATGCAACAGTTGCGCCAATTTGAATTATTGTGACATGCGTGGTACTCTGACCGATTTTGACTGGTTAGAACGTATCAGATTGGCAAATTTTGAACATCGATCCGGTAAAAACGGTGGTTATTTGTTGTATGATTCAACTTATATTTCCCTACAAGCCGGTGAAAACTATCCTCTTTGTATTGAGCAGGGCAACAACTTTTTGGAAGCAGTCAGAATTTGGTTGGATTTGAATCAAGACAATGATTTTGGCGATGCTGATGAAAAGGTATTTGAAGGAATAATCAATTTTACAGATAGTTTAAATTCAACGATTTACATTCCAAATTTTGCCATTCCGGGCATGACAAGAATGAGAGTTGCTCTGCAATGGAACAGCTATCCAAGTTTATGTACTCAATATCAAAACGGGGAAACAGAGGATTATTGTGTTTTAATTTCTCCGAGTACCGCTGTTAATATTATAGAGAATCCATCAACTATAACTCTATTTCCGAATCCAAGTTCCGGAAAATTCAATATTTCCAATATTCCTGCCGATTGTCAATTGATTAGATTGGTTGATTTAAATGGGAAGATTTTATTTACTCAAAAGATCAGCAGTGCATCAGATAATCTTTTAAGTTTGGATATTAATGTTGTACTATCAGAAGGAATTTACATTCTGGAGAGTATTGGCGATAATTTTTATACTTCCAACAAAGTGGTTCTTCTAAAAAGATAAAGAGCCTGATTGAAAACAACCAAGCTCTTTATATAGTAATTAAACCCTTAATTCTCTAATTTCTAGCCTTGAACATGTCAAACCTTGTTGGTTTCTGTCTTTCCGGATAGTAATTGTTTGATCTGTCAGTATCTGCAGTTTCTAGGTTTGGATCCAAAATAAATTCTTTTACCGGTTTTTCAGTAAAGAACACTTTTGTAACCTCTTGAGCGTTAAGTCTCCAGATTTCAGCAGGAATACGCTTGATTTCTGAGCTACCATCTTCAAAAACTAATTCAACGATAACTGGCATAACCATGCCACCGATATTTTTGAATTTGAGTTCGTAATAGTTATAGTCTTTCTTGATGATGGCCTTTTCTTTCTCACTCAATTGAGCCAGGGCCTCTTTAGCTTTTTTTCTATCTTCCTCTGTAATTTTATAAGGCACTCTGTCGTTGTATTGATCTTTTAGCTCTGGAAATCTATCCATTACCGTTTCCTTGATATTTTCCTTATTTCTTAAATCAGAAATATGCTGAGGGTCTTTAGAATCCCAAACCTTTTGTAGACCCATTTCTCGATCAGGATCATAAGAGTTTAATTTATACCACTTTATCTCTTCGATAGACATGTCTACATTGTCAATACCATAGAACCAACCTCTCCAAAACCAATCCAAATCAACACCGGAAGCATCTTCCATGGTCCTGAAAAAGTCGGCAGGAGTGGGGTGTTTAAACTTCCATCTGTTGGCATATTCTTTAAAGGCGTGATCGAAAAGTTCACGACCCATGATGGATTCTCTAAGAATATTCAAGGCTGCAGCAGGTTTGCCATATGCATTGTTTCCGAATTGTATTAGTGACTCAGAGTTGGTCATGATGGGCTCCAAACCATTTTTATCACCAGCCATGTACTCGGTAATATTCTGAGCAGGACCACGACGGGCAGGATAGTCTTTTTCCCATTCCACTTCTGTCAAATACTGTAAAAAAGTATTCAATCCTTCGTCCATCCAGGTCCACTGACGTTCATCAGAATTGACAATCATCGGAAAATAATTATGTCCCACCTCGTGGATAATTACACCAATCATACCATACTTTATTCTTTCAGGATAGCTGCCATCCTCTCTAGGTCTTCCAAAATTGAATGAAATCATCGGATATTCCATTCCAGTAAAATTGGCATGACTCGAAATCGCTACAGGATAAGGATAGTCAAAGGTATATCTGGAATAAACTTTCAAGGTATGAGCAACAGCACGGGTAGAATATTTGTCCCATAAACCCATACATTCTTTAGGATAATAAGACATGGCCATGACTGTTTTGTCTCCCAACTTAACGCCCTGAGCGTCCCAGATCAATTTTCTAGAAGCAACAAAGGCAACATCACGAACATTGGTAGCTTTGAAATGCCAGGTTTTAAGGGCTTTTTCTCTCTTTTTTTCGTTTTCTTCCGCCTCTTTTGCCTCCACAATCATTACAGGATTTTCTGAAGATTTGGATTTTTCAAGACGTTCTAAATGTTCCTTTTTAAGTACCTCTTTGCTATTTTGTAATTCACCACTGGCTCCAATCATAAAATCACTTGGTGCCGTGATATATAAATTGAAATCACCAAAACTTAGAGTAAATTCTCCACGACCCAAAAACTGTTTGTTTTGCCAGCCGGACACCTCATTGTAAGCACACATCCTTGGATAGAAGGTGGCAATGTTGTACATATAGTTATCATCCTTTGGAAAATACTCATATCCTGTTCTGGCTCTTGTTTTTAATCCATCATTGACGTTGTACCACCATTTTACCTGAAAAGTATAAGATCCACCAGGTTTCAGTGGTGCTGGAAGGTCAATTCTCATCATGGTTTTGTTGATGGTATAATTCAAAGCTACTCCAGACTTTGTTTTTACCTCTTCCACTTTAAATCCTCCGTCAAAATCATCATGAAGATTCAATATTTGATCTGAGCCTCCTTTTGGATCAATTTTATTGGTTTGGGTTACTGCACGATCAGACTTAGGGTCAAATATATTCTGGTCCAATTGCAACCAAAGATAAGTCAACATGTCTGGAGAGTTGTTGTAATAGGTTACCGTCTCTTCTCCGTAAATTCTTTGTTGGTTATCGTCCAGTCTTACTCGAATATCATAATCGGCCTTTTGTTGCCAATACTGATGTCCGGGTGCTCCGGCAGCATTATGGTATTGATTGGGCGTTGGTAACTCTTGGTCGAGTTGTTTAAATTTTTCATACCCTCTTTCCTGGGCATAAATAAGTCCTGATGATAAAATAAAAATCAAGCTTAATAATTTTGACTTTTGCATATTGGTGTTTTGGTTATTGGTATAAAAGTAACAAAAAAAGCTAAAAATGTGAAATTTTACTCTGAGCCGAGATTTTGATATACCTATCACATGTACTGAAAGGGAGTTTTTATTTAATTCTCAGACGTTTTGATAGTTTTATAATTATAACATATTGATTTGTATTGTTTTAATAATAATTATTTTACTCCAAAAAAGGATAAAAATCTGTTTTTTTAATTTTTGTTTAATTGGAAAACAATTCCTTAATTTTTTCGGCTGCTATTAAAAAAGCGACTGAAAAAATTGCTCCGGATACAAAAAGAGACCAATCTCTTTGTTCTTTTCTTAACAGATTTAAGAAAAGGAAGTTTAGCAGCAGAAATAATAAGACGATTAAAAGTTGTCCTATTTCTAATCCCAGATTAAAAGCCAACAGGGGAGTAAAAATAGATTCATTTTGAACCAAGGTTTCTTTTAGAAAATTAGAAAATCCTAATCCATGGATCAATCCAAACAATAAAACCAAAAGGTATTTTGTGAAATCTGTTTTGAATTCAGCGTTAACCAAGGGTTTTGGTAACTTGATAATATTATGAATGCTCGTTGACAAAATGGTTACCGGAATTAAAAATTCAATTATTGCTGGATTAAAACTAACATAATTTAATATCGCCAAAGCCAGGGATAGAGAATGACCTATTGTGAATGCAGTTACTAATATTGCCAGTTCTTTCCATTGTAAAATTCTGTAGTTGGTACAAATAGCAATAATAAAAAGAATATGGTCATATCCATTTAGGTCTGTGATGTGTTCTATTCCTAAATTGAAATAAAGTTCAAAATTCATCTGTTTGGTGGTATATTTGATGTTGCATAATAGTTTCTTTACAAATATCTGTTAATTATAACGAATAACAAAAATGATTTCTCTCTGGCTAAATATAATCTTTGCAACTACTATTTATTTTGCACATCCTGGTGTAAAAGATCATCCCATTTACCTCAGCTCAACCGAAGTTTCTTATAAACCCAAAACAAAAAATCTTGAAATATCTGTCAAAGTATTCTCCGATGATTTTGAAAAGATACTGTCTGAGATTCACAAAGAGAAAATAGAAATAGGAACGGACAGAGAACATCCGAATGTTCAGGAATATATTATGGCCTATTTGAGTAAAAATTTAAAAATTTCAGCAGATCAAAAGAGGCTTGAATATCGTTTTGTTGGGCGGGAGCCCGGAGAAAAATCCGATATGTTTGCTTATTATATTTACCTTGAAGTTAAAAATACTGCGCCGTTTAAAACGCTTTATGTTGAAAATTCAATATTCGTGGAAGAGTTTTCCAATCAATTAAACTTTATCTCCTGTCACACAAAATCCAAAGGACTTATTAAAGTAGTTTGCCGAAAAGGGGATTTAAAACAAAAGGTAATTTGGTAGTGTTCCACGTGAAACTATAAACTATTTTAAACTTGTTCCACGTGAAACTTATAATAACTCTGAACCTTCTAAAGAAATTAAAGAACTATATAAATTAGCTTTAACCTTGTTGTGTTTAAGGAAAGACTCTGTATTGTTATAAAAACCCTCCGATTTTAAACTGTTGTTAAAAAGAGCGAACAAGGTAGTAGAATTAGCAGACAAACCGAAAGATAAAGCCCCTTCAAAAATAGCGATATTTTTTAAATCGTCGTAAAGAGGTATTTGATTCTTGACTTTGGGTTCTAAATATAAATCCTGCATAGAACGAGATATAAGCGCAAAATCACTATTATATAAAGCATAAACCAAAGAGGCAAGATTGGCAGCTGTTTTAAAAGCGTCGTTGATTTTATAATTATCTACAGAACTCAGATCTAGATGTAAATTATAATTTATGACTACCAAAGACAAGCCTTTCGGAACAGGAAGTCTAAAATAATCCTGTTGCTCAACATCTCTCGCTAAAAATATACTTCCCATTAAAGAAGATAAAAGCGCATTGTAATTTAATCCTCCAAAAAGAGACCATTCTGCAGAGGCTATCAAAGGAAGCATTTCACGTTTAGTTAAAGGGCCGCCATAAAATTCATTGACTGCCATCGCTGCAGCAACAGCTAAAGCTTCATTCGATCCAAGACCTGCTGTAAAAGGTATTTTCTTTCTAATCTCTAACTCCAACCCTATAGAAGAATCAATGTCATAATTGTCGGTCAAATGTCTCCATATAGAGAAGGCAGATAGTCCAGCAATATTATCCTTGATATCAAAACTTAAAACATGCTGTTTATCTCCTGAAATACTTTTGATACTTATTCCTGATTGCTTTGTTCTGTGTATAACCACCTCATCATTCAAATCACTCAAGGATAAACTCAATGCATTATAACCACAATTTAAATTACTGATAGAAGCTGGAGCAGCAACTTTAATTCCACTGATAATTTTTGACATAAATTGGATATGATTCTAATCTATTAAAGATTCAATAAGACAAATAATAATTAGTAATTTTGCAAAGATATAAAATCAATAAGTTTAATGATTAGCAATCGTCAATTATTCCTAAGACATTTAGCACAAACCAGTCCAGAACCTTTGTCACTTGAAATCGATAGGGCGGAGGGTGTATATATGTTTGATGTCAATGGTAAAAAATATCTCGATTTGATATCAGGTATTTCCGTTAGTAATCTAGGACATCGCCATCCAAAGGTTGTAAAAGCAATAAAAGATCAAACAGATAAATATTTACATACTTTGGTTTATGGGGAATTTATATTAAGTCCTCAGGTTGAATTAGCTAAATTACTTTCTAAACATCTGCCAGAAAATCTTAACTCCTGCTATTTTGTTAACTCTGGAACAGAGGCTACCGAAGGTGCCATTAAACTAGCAAAAAGATACACAGGGAGACCAAATATTATTGCTATGAAAAATTCTTATCATGGCAGCACAAATGGTTCACTTAGCTTAATGAGCGATGAATATTTTACACGGCCTTTCAGACCCTTAATGCCAGGTGTAAAACATATTGAATTTAATAATTTTGAAGATCTTGAAAGGGTAGACTATGATTGCGCCGCTGTAATTGTAGAAACCGTCAGAGCAGAAGTTGGTATTGAAAAAGCTAGTAAGGACTATTTAAAAGCATTGAAGAAAAAATGTGAGGAAAAAGGAACACTGTTAATCCTTGATGAAATACAATGTGGCTGCGGAAGAACAGGAACTTTATTTGCCTTTGAACAATATAATATAGTTCCCGATATTTTATTACTGGCTAAAGGTTTTGGAGGAGGAATGCCAATAGGTGCTTTTATTAGTAGTTTGGAAATTATGCAAACGCTGACCCATGATCCTGTTTTAGGTCATATAACCACATTTGGTGGACATCCGGTTTCAGCTGCTGCGGCCTTGGCTAACTTAAAGACATTAGTTGAAGAAAAAGAAACTTTAATCGATACCGTAAAAATAAAAGAGAAATTATTCCATAAATATTTAATACACAATGAAATAAAAGAAATTAGGTCTTCGGGATTGATGATGGCTGTACAATTGGAAAGTTTTGAAAAAGTTCAAAAGACCATCAAAAACTGTATTGAAAATGGCTTGATTACAGATTGGTTTTTATTCAATTCTTCCGCACTTAGAATTGCACCTCCGTTAATTATTAACGAAGAAGAGATAGAACATTCCTGTAATATAATTATTGAAGCCTTAAATAACTTAAGCTAATGACAGAGAATAAAAATCAAGGTTTACAAAATATCAGACAGATTTTCTGGTTTATGAGCTTTTGGTTAGGGTCGTCCATCTTTGCTATTCTTGTGATGCAAACGATTGCCAAAGGACTGGGTATTAACGATTGGCAATATCTGATTCAAGAAATGAATAAAGGAAAACTTCTAGAATATATTAACCATATCAAAATCATATCCATAGCCGGACATTTTTGTACTTATTCTTTGGCTGCCATTTCATTTGCCTATTTTTTACATAGAAATGAATGGTTTAAATATCTGGAATTTAGAATAATAAAAAAATATATAAACTTCATAATCATACCCTTATCTATAATATTAGTGTATCCAATAGCACTATGGGTAGCTTACTTGAATATTAAAATAATTCCATCAGATTGGATTGCTGAAAATACATTAGTCTTTGAACAAAGACTCATGCAAATGAATACACCAATAGATTTTATATTAAATATTATACTAATTGGTATCGTAGCTGGAATAGGAGAGGAGTTGATATTCAGGGGAATAGTACAAAAACTGATTACACAGTTATCAAAAAACATTCATTTTGCCATATGGGGATCAGCTTTGTTGTTTAGTTTGATACATTTTCAACCAGAAGGATTTATTCCAAGATTAGTGCTGGGAGCGCTGTTTGGTTATATATTGATTTGGACAGGAAATATGGTTTATTCCATATTATCACATATTATTTTCAATAGCTTGCAGGTAGTTATTTTCTATTTATTTAATGATAAAACTATAGATGTTAATATTACTCAGCCTGATATTCCATTGTGGATAACAATTATTGTTACAATATTATTTACTTTTACATTGTATTTAATCTATAAAATCAATATTCCATATCAAAATGATAAGCGTAAATACCTTGAATAGGATATAATTATGAGTTTAAAAACAAGAACTATCACAGGGGTAAGCTTCGGAATCGTTATGATTCTCGGAACTCTTATTTCACCTATCAGTTCTACCGTTTTATATAATATCATAGCTATACTCTGTGCATGGGAATTAAGCAGTTTAACGCTCGCCAAAGATGGTAAAGAAGTATATTTAATTCCAAGGAAAATATTAAGTATAATCATTACGCTAATTCCATCTATCATACTACACATACATTATATTAACCATGATCTCTTATTACAAAATTATCACTGGTTCTTTTTAGTTTTTGTTCTTCCTTTTATACTAGAATTAAGAGCCTTTAGTACCAAACCATTTGAAAATATTGGTCAGATTTTACTATCACTTTTATACATTGGAATACCAACTTTAGTACTAAGCTACCTATCTCTCGAGGATAACGCTGGAAGATTTATTATCATGGCTACTATGATGTTGGTATGGTCTAATGATGTATTTGCTTATCTGGGAGGAAAGATGGTCGGAAAGACAAAAATATTTCCAAATATCTCACCCAACAAAACTTGGGAAGGTACTATTATTGGATTTTCAATGGCAATTTTATGGGGGATTGTAAGTTATTATCTTTGGGCAAATATAAACTTTAGTCTGAGCTCCTGGATAATTATAGCAGTCATCTCCTCCATCTTTGCTATTATTGGTGATATTGTGGCTTCTATGTTAAAAAGAAGTCTCCATATTAAAGATACAGGTAATGTACTCCCAGGACATGGTGGATTTATAGATCGATTTGATGCTTTTCTATTTGTTATTCCACTGGTTACATTTACAATAATTTACATATTGAAAGATCCAAGGTTTGCGATAATATGGTAAAAATTGATACAAAAAAAGCGATTAAATTATCTGAGATCATCAGATGGATAAATACTAAAGGTTGGTCTCCTGCTACGAGTACTAATTACTCTTTTAAAAATTCTGAATACCCACTAAGTATTGCTATTTCCCAATCTGGTATTGATAAAGGATTCTTTGATATCAACCATTTTATGCTCATCAATGAGATGGGAAATCCACTGGATGAATATGCACATCTAAAACCTTCAGCTGAAACCTATTTACATAGCGTTTTATATCAAGAAAATAAAGATGTGGAAGTTATTCTACATACTCACTCCGTTTACGGAACGATTTTATCAGATTTTTTTTACGAAAAAGGACATATTATCCTTTCTAATTATGAGGTTTTGAAAGGTTTGGGATATATCAAAACACATGAGACAGATGTGGTCATTCCAATTTTTAAAAATACCCAGGATATTGCCACTTTAAGTGAAGAATTCAGAAGTCTCTACAGAAAAGAAAAAAATATCTATGCTTATCTGATAGCTGGACATGGCTTATACACCTGGGGACGATCCATGGAAGAGGCTAAAAGACAACTGGAAGTTTTGGAATTTCTATTAGAATGTGAATATAAAAAGCTGCTTTTAAAATCTATATAAGGCTCGGAATACGATCATATAAGGATTGAAATAAGTGTTGGTTCTTATATTCATTGGGGCGCGTTGATAACGCAGATTAACACCCCAATTTTTAGTAAAAAAGAAGTTGATATCTCCAATTAAGTAAAAATGATTTTTACGGAAATTACCTTGATTGGTGAGAGATTCTAAACCCTGGAACTCTAAATTACCTTCATTTAAAACTTTACCTCCCATTAAACGATTATAAGATGCTCCTGCTCCGAAATGGACTCTGTGAAAAAAGCTATTATCTTCATTAGTAACCTTCCAATCTTTGAAATGAACCAATAGTGGAACTTCAATATAATCCAAATTACAATAATATCTTCTTGGAATACCTTTTACCAAAGTACTTTGACTTCCTTGCTGACTGTATAAGATCTCAAAGTCAATCTCCCATTTTTCAGCCAGATAAATACCAGCCTTGGCTCCAACATTCAAACCTATTTTATTATAACCGGCAGTAGCATCACCATCTATTTGTGAGGCATTCATACCTACAATTGCAGTAGCTGAAAAAACCTGAACGTCTTTTCTTTGAGAGAATAGATGATTAGCAGATAGGAAAATAATTAAAACAAAAAATAAAGTACGCATGCTATAATATTACTGCTTTGATTCAATATTTGAACTACTAAAGTAATAAGTTTTATCGTCAGTTTGTTTAAAATCTATATTTCCTAAATTTCTATTTCCATACCAGCTACCATTTCCTTTACATCTTTTTCTTTTTTTGTAAGGACTATTACAGGAAGATAATAGGAAAGCAATAGTAATGATCATTGAAAAAAATAATAATGTCTTTTTCATAAGTAATTGATTATAATTAAATTTTATATTCTAACTGAAGTTCTGAAAAATCGTTTTTTGAATCATTTATATCATCTGCTATAGTATAGAAAGATAAGTATGGATGATTTGAATTCTTTAAATTATTTAAAATTTCTTTAAAGTCTAAATCATAATTTAACCAGTTACTAATACTTTCTTCATCATTTAAAATAGCCGGCATTCTGGATAAACCAATTTCTTTTAAATGATCATCAGCTGCAATACTTATTATTGAAAACGAATAATGTTCCTGATTAGCTGCGTCTTTCCATAAATCCCATATACCAGCAAAAGCCAGAATATTAGCAGATGCATCAAAAATTCTGTAATTGTAATTTTTATAATTCCTGCGAACAAGGTCATAGTAACTATCTGCAAAAATAACACATCTTTGATATCTTACAGGCATTCTAAAACTATATTTAGATTCAATTCCTTCAATCATAGCAACTGTTAGATGGGTACCACTATTAAAATCTTGGGACCAGTAAGGAATCAAACCCCAATGGTATTTAAGCAGCTGCTCAGAATTTGAAGTTAGTACATAAGCTAATTGAGCGGGACCAATATTATAACTACGATCTAAGTCCTGTTTAAAAGATATATTATACTGTCTTTTTATCTTTTCTCTATTGACATCAAAAGAAAATCTTGTACACATAGAGTTTTAGAATAATTATATAGATTGAAATATAGATTGAAAATAAATATATGGAGAGTTATTTAGAATATTGGAATTGAAACAAAAAAATTCAAAATATAAAAAACTATTTATCAAATAATTATAGAACTAAGAATGAAGTTAATTTCCTGAAATATTGATAAACATTAGAACTCTCAAAAGTTAAGCAGAAATAAATTGTTTGATATAATTATCAACAATATAGTGTATTAAAAAACTTCATTTATGAGAATAAAAAATAACTTATTCACAATAAAATCAAAGAATATATATAATAAAATAGATTTTATAAACAAATAAATTATAAAAATATATATAATTCACAAAATAATTAAATCCTAAAAAGTCATCT
>JBILRD010000245.1:0-4208 GCA_044372845.1 Saprospira sp.
CTTTAAGGATTAAATGATCAAAAAGTACTTTTAATTCTGAACCTTTCAGCTCTAACATGACAAGGCTGTTGTCAAAAGGAAGTAATTCATAGATTTCACCTTTTAATATGGGCCCCTTGGCAATAGAATTAACTCTGATACCTCCATAATTAGAAAATGCAAAATCGATTTTAGAACCCAAATTTTCTTCAAGACTTGTTTTTAAAACATCAGCAATCAGGTTTCCCAAATTTGATTCTGCCTGCTCTTTTATTAAATCGACATCAAAAACACCAATTGTGTCGTTCATTTCTTCATCAACCTTGACTTTATAGGGGGAAATGATAGATAAAATGGAGCTGTCAATTGAATTTATCTCAACAGTCTTAATGTAACTGGCATCATATTTTAAAAAGTGCTTGTAGGAACAAGAACCCAAAAAAAATGACAGGAAAATGAGCAATTGAATTTTATACATTAGTCATAGATGAGTCAATAATATGAAATCTGTTTAGTACAGTAAAGATACTTCTTTCTTTACAGCAGACAAGGCTTGGATATATCCTAGTTGAGGATTTGCAGAGAGGTATTGATCCATACTATTTATAAAATCACTGATTTGTGCTTTGTTGTCAGTTGCTGCTGCTTCGGTTTCTTTACTAATATTTTGAATGATACTGATAGTTTCCATTTTAGCTAATTGGATGATTTTCCATAACTCATCAGTCATGTACATTTGTTGTGATATATTGTGATTGAATTCATCCTCAATATTAAAAATCAAGTCAATTGTCAAAAATTTAAGATTGGTTTTTATGGCTTTGGAGTTTTTAATCATGTTTGTTAACTCTAATCTTGTACAGAAAAGTGTCATACGCTCATAGGCGTGCAATCTCAAAGGCATTGTAATTTCTTTGTTTGCTTTTGAAATTTCCAGGGATCTTCTTTCAGCATCAGCTTTTCTATACTCAGCTTCTCTCAATAAAAATGCACTCATTGATTGAGATTGGTTTTTTAAGAAACCGCGCACAAGCACCAAGGTTGTAATAAAAAGTAATAGAGCGGGCAATGTGATTTGAATGATATCTAAAAGCATTTTATAAATTTTATAATGGACTAATAATAAGAATACGAATCAAAGTTATTTAATTCAGATGATAGCGTAAAAGTAAAAATTAAAAATTTTAAACTTATAATTTAAACTAAATGTTATTTAGATTGAATACAATTAAGAAAAAATATAACTTTGTGAAATAAATATAAGAACCATGCAAGATACCAGTAATACGATCAAGTTGGATAGCCCAATTGTTCTCACTGAAGGAGCTGTCAAACAATTAAGAAAAATTTACGAATCTGAGAAACTGACTACAGATCATGGTCTAAGAGTAGGAGTAAAGGGAGGCGGATGTGCCGGATTTTCTTATGTTCTGGGATTTGATACTATCAAAGAAGGAGATGAGGAATACTCAATCAATGACATAAAGGTATATATGAACAGAGCGCATGCAATTTATCTTCTAGGTATTGAAATTGATTTCCAGGAGGGCTTGAACAACAGAGGATTTACCTTTAATAATCCCAATGCTGAAAGTACTTGCGGTTGTGGTACTTCATTCTCAGCCTGATTTTAATTTCTTTTCATAAAATAGACTTTTTTATTTGCAAATTTGTTTTTGCATTATAAAGCTTTTGTTTATCTTCGCGTTCGCTTTTTTTTAACAGCATAAATATTTATTTAACATGCCTAAAGTTAAAACTCACTCTGGCGCTAAAAAACGCTTCAAAGTATCAGGCTCAGGTAAAATTATGCGTGATTGCAGTGGCAAACGCCACATTTTGACTAAAAAATCAAAAAAACGTAAATTACGCTTAGGACATGCCCAAGTTTGTGCTCCTGGAGATTCAAAACGCGTTGAGAAAATGTTGAATATCTAATTTTAGATATTCATCATCATTGGATTTCGGTAAAGTGGAAAAGATGTGGGTAATCTTCTCACCTGCACCCCTTGAACCGGTATTATTTTAACCATTAAAAAACTTAATCATGCCACGTTCAGTAAACTCCGTCGCATCAAGAAGAAGAAGGAAGAAAATTTTAAAGATGGCTCGTGGGTACTTTGGTGCTCGTAGCAAGGTCTTAACAGTTGCAAAAAACACTGTTGAAAAAGGTTTGCAATACGCTTACATTGGTCGTAAACAGAAAAAACGCCAGTACCGTGCATTGTGGATTCAACGTATCAACGCTGCTGTCAGAGAACATGGTCTTAGCTATTCTCGCTTCATGCATTTATTATCAACAAGCAATGTTGAATTAAATCGTAAAGCTCTTGCTGATTTAGCTATGAACGAACCTGCCGCTTTCAAAGCCATCGTTAATTCGGTGAAATAAGCAGACATTCCTTCTATGATACAAAGCATCAGGTCCCAGATCTGGTGCTTTTTTTTATTTCCATACACCATAAATTTATTTTCTTGCATCTTCTCATTATTGATGTTTTTAAACTTTTAATTTATGAGAAAGATATTTTATTTGTTATTGACCCTCTGTATTTTTATTTCTGAATCAAAAATAAATGCAGGAGGATTCCTGATTGTTTTACCTGAAGGCCATTCTAACCCAAATCTCATTCTTCGTCCTGGTCAGGTAAATCCCGCATTATTTCCACTTGAATGTAGATCTACCAAGATTGAGGCAAAAATTTTTGACCAAACTGCTATAACTTCAGTTGAACAGATTTTCTACAATCCTACAGGAAGAAGATTAGAAGCATATTTCTTATTTCCGGTACCCAAAGATGTCGTGATTACTAAATTTTCAATGAGCATCAATGGAAAAATGCAAGAAGCAGAATTATTGGATGCTGCCAAGGCAAGAGAGATCTATGAACAAATTGTTAGAAAAGCTCAGGATCCAGCTCTTCTGGAGTATTACAATCAAGGATTGTTTCGAGTGAGAATTTTTCCTATCGAACCTAATTCAGAACAAAAAATACAGTTGACCTATTCTGAAACCTTGGCAAAAAATAGCGGTACTATTGCCTATTCTTTTCCACTAAATACCGCGAAATATGCTGCAAAGCCACTGAACAATTTAAGTCTGAGTGCTAAAATTGAATCTGCCAAAAAAATAAAAACACTTTACTGCCCAACTCATGAAGTGGAAATTATTCGTAAAGATGATAAAAATGCCACTGTAGGCTTTGAACAAAAAAATGTTAGACCAGACAGAGATTTCGAACTGTTTTTTAATCTGGATGACTCTAAGATTGGTCTGTCTATGCTTAGTTTTAAAGAGGCTGGGGAGGAAGGTTATTTTTTCATGAATATTAGTCCGGGACTAGGAGACTTTAAAGAAATTGTCAAAAAAGATATTGTTTTTGTCATGGATAAATCTGGTTCCATGTCAGATAAAAAAATGGATCAGGCAAAAAAGGCTTTGAAATTTTGTATTGAGAATTTAAATCCCGGCGATCGATTCGAAGTAATACCATTTTCAACAGAAGCCAATAGTTTGTTTGGAGAGGTGGTAGATTTTAATCCAACCACAAAGAAAAAAGCAATTGAGTTTATAGATGCACTAAGACCGATTGGAGGAACTAATGTGGAAGAGGCTTTAGAAATGGCACTTTCATCACAAAAATCTCAGTCTGAAAGACCTTTTGTTATCATTTTTATGACAGATGGAAAACCAACTATTGGAGAAACTTCTGAGGAAAATCTACTTAAGAAAATTAAAGCCAGTAATAAAAATAATATTCGAATTTTTAGCTTTGGGATTGGTACTGATCTGAATACGCACCTTCTTGATAAAATGACTGAGATGACGAAAGGTTATAGAACTTATGTTTTGGAAGATGAAGATATTGAAATTAAGGTATCTGATTTTTATGAAAAAGTATCCTCACCTGTACTAACCGATCTTAAAATTAGTTTTGACAAAAAAGTAAGTATTTCTGAAGTTTATAACAAAGAAATTCCAGATTTATTCAAAGGGTCAAATGTTAGTTTACTGGGAAGGTATAATGGTTCCGGAAAATCTATTGTGACACTTCAGGGAAAAATAAATTCCGTTGCTCAAACCTATCAATTTGAGGTAGTTTTTGAGGAAAGCCAGGATAAATTCAACTTCATTCCCGGACTATGGGCATCGAGAGCCGTTGGATATTTACTAGATCAAATTCGACTTCACGGTGAAAGTAAAGAATTGAAAGATGAGGTGGTCAGAC
>JBILRD010000246.1:0-4195 GCA_044372845.1 Saprospira sp.
GGTGACAGAAATCAGCATGCTGAGATATACCGAAGCAGGAAGAGTCGGAATGGCTTCAGCCGGAAAAGATACCGAAAGTGCGCAGTTTTTTATTACCCATGCTCCAACCATACATTTGGATGGCAACTACACTATCTTCGCACAGGTGGTAGAAGGAATGGATATCGTTCATAAACTGGAGATTGGCGACAGGATGAACAAAGTCGTTTTATTAAAATAAAAAAGTACTAAAAATGAATATTTCTGAAATTATCCAATCAAGACGTTCCATCTATCCTGAACAATTTCTGGATAAGCAAATCGAGGAAAAGGATCTGATGACGATGCTGGAAAATGCCAATTACGCTCCGACTCACAAATTGACTCAGCCCTGGAGATTCAGGATCATCGAAGGAGACAAAAAAGCGGAACTTGGACTGATCCTCGCAGAATGGATGAAGGCCAATAATAGTCCCGAGCATTTTTCAGAAACACAATACAACAAAATGACATCCAGACCGGCCAAAAGTGCACTGGTTATGGCCATTTGTATGCAGCGCGACCCCAAAGAAAGCCTGCCGGAATGGGAAGAAATGGCTGCAACGGCTATGGCGGTGCAGAATATCTGGCTGACCGGGACATCCCTGGGCATCGGTATGTACTGGGCGACACCAAAGCCCATCAAAAGTAAAGAGGTAGCCGATTTTCTGCATTTGAAAGAAGGGGAAAGCTGTCTTGGATTTTTATACATGGGATATTACGAGTCCAACCCTGAACAAACAGCCAAAAGAACGGCTATTGAAGACAAAATAGTCCGATTATAAAGAAAAACTTATGCTCAATCCAAAATCTTTCTACTACGCATTCAAAGGCATTGCCGACTTGCTGAGCGGCAGACATAAAAATGCTATCATTCAGATGCTGGCAGTTTATATAGTAACCGGTTTTGGCTTTTGGTTTGGAATCGAAGCCTGGGAATGGTGTATTGTCATCCTTTGTTTTATGATGGTGCTGGCCTTGGAGGCTGTCAATACGGCTATTGAATATGCCATTGACCTGAGTTCTCCCGAACAACATCCCCTGGCTGGCAAAGCAAAAGATATGGCTGCCGCTGCGGTACTGATCGCCGCCATTGGGACTGTTATTATTGCAGGGATTATCTTTGTCCCGAGGTTTTTTGGGGGTTAGGAAATAATTCTAATATTTGAATAGTAATATTTATATTTATTCCAAGTAATAAAATTCTGTTTTTCGGGAAATCAAAGTATAGTTGTAAAGTTGAATCTTTCCTTCTATAAATGACAAAAATCAAGATAAAACCATAAATGAATAATGAAATATTTTCAAATATTAGTAAAATAATTGAACGGGATAGTAAGACTACAACTTATAAATTTGCTCTTTTACGTGGTGTTATAGATATAATACAGGACAATTCCCCATATATTTTATTTTATGAAAATCGAGCTCATATACCATTAGGACTCTTAATTGAAAAATGGTTATTGTATTACTATCCAATTTTACAATCACAGACAATTATACCACAAATAAATGGTGAAACTAATCTCTCATTTTCAGTTCAATTAAACAAACTAATTACATTTTATGAAAATCGCGGAGGATATTCTGCTTTTTACAATGATTTAAAAAACAAAGGGATACCTGAAGATATAAAAGATAATTTCTTTGAACTTTCCAAAAAACTAAAAGACACTATAACAAAGATGCCAATGAAATATATTGGAAGATCTTTTAGTAATGACTATTATTCTATTTTTAATTATGATAGTAAAACCATTAAAAAATCTTCAAAGCTGGACCTTGAAATTTTGATTAACAATTTTGGAACATTTTCTATTCCACATGAATATTATGAGGCATTTAAAATTTTAGGAAGTTTTATAAATGGGCAAGATTCTATTTTATTCAAATGGGCAGAATTTTCAGTTAATGCTTCAGGTAATAGCTTGTCAGTTAACAAAGTACTTAATGAGGTATTGAAAAGTCCAATTACACTAAGAGAAATAAAAGAATCAAAAAAACTATATAAAGAGATACTTAATAAAGAAGGCAATATATATTGTGTCTGGACAGGTAGAAAAATTTCAAATTATGACATTGACCACATGATACCTTTTTCTGTATGGAAAAATAATGACCTTTGGAATTTACTTCCATCTGATTCAAAAATAAACAATCAAAAAAGAGATAAAATACCATCACCAGAAATAATTGAAAGTCAGAAAAATTTAATACTTGATTATTGGGAAATTATTTATGAAAGTCAACCAAATAGATTTCAAAAGGAAATTCAGATAGCCCTTTTAGGAAATAGTTTTTTTGATACCTGGAAAACTACAGCTATTTCTCAATTACAAAATAGTTGTAATTATTTAATTGAAAATAGAGGTTTTGAAGGATGGAGAATTTAAAATTAAATCCAAATAGCCATTTAACTGCTAAAGAAAGAGAATTCCTTTCTTTTCCAGCTAAAGTTTTATTGAAAAAAAATTTATTAGTTGGCGATGTGCTGGATTTTGGATGTGGCTTCGGTAATGACGTAAAACTCTTAACGGAAAAAGGATTCAATATTGAAGGTTACGATAAATATCATTTTCCTAATTATCCTAATAAAAAATTTGACACTATTATTTGTTTCTATGTTCTGAATGTATTATTGCCTGAGGAACAAGCTGATGTTCTTAAGGAATTGTCACAACTTATAAAGCCTACAGGTATAGTTTATATTGCAGTAAGGAGAGATTTACGATATGAAGGGTTCAGAACTCATAAAATTTATCAAAAGAAAACTTATCAATGTAATGTTGAATTAAGCTATAAATCTTTGTTTAGGAATGAAAATTGTGAAATTTATGAATACCGACCATATAATCAATTAAATAAGGGGTCGATATCTGAATGTATATTTTGTAATGTTGAAAGTGAAAGAGAGCTAATTGTTGAGTCCGCTACAGCTTTTGCAATTTATGACAAATTTCCGGTCAACGATGGTCATGCCCTAATCATACCCAAAAAACATTGTGCAGACTTTTTTGAATTAACAATAAAGGATCAAACTGCTTGTTTATTTTTACTCGATAAAGTCAAAGAAATTGTTTCGAAACAATTTAAACCTGATGGTTTTAACGTTGGTATAAATATAGGTGAAAAGGCAGGTCAAACAATTCCTCATGTACACATTCATTTAATACCAAGGTATAATGGTGATGTCGAAAACCCAAGAGGGGGCATCAGACATGTGATTCCTGGTAAGGGGGATTACCTGTCAGAATCTAATCGGGAATAAATGGTTAAAACTATTTTAGGGATCAATAATAACTATATAGCCCACGATTTAAATCGTGGGCTATATAGTTATTATTGAAAACGAACCATTTTAATGGTTTATAAATTGTTTTATTAACCATATTGACGGCCAAATCAACACC
Organism: Saprospira sp.; assembly: GCA_044372845.1. Lineage (GTDB taxonomy): Bacteria > Bacteroidota > Bacteroidia > Chitinophagales > Saprospiraceae > Saprospira. Next base: position 3,432 of record JBILRD010000246.1, read on the forward strand.
CCAAGGATGCCAATGAAATCACATGTATACCATCCTGTCGGGTATAGCTGATGCCTGTTCCGGTTATGATGTTGAGGGATTTGGGCAAAGCTACTTTTTTATCATCTAATACATTAACAATTTTTTCAGATTGGCCTCCGCTTCCTCAATCTGACCTATGCCCAGCTTTATTTCAAAAGCACAATAATCTCCATTGTATTTTTACAAAATGGCAATTTTATACAAATCACTCATTTATATGGAATTACAACTAAAAATATAACTCTATTTTACATTTTTGGAGCATTTTACTTTACATTTTTGGAGTAATTCATTTTACATTTTTGGAGTTTCCTAGAGATATCGGAAAACCCCTGCATTTATAAACCTGCGACTAATCCCAGCCCTACTTATTCGCCAGCTGTCCGCAGGCGGCGTCGATATCCTTTCCTCTGGATCTTCTGACAGTAATGGCAATACCAGCTCTGGAGATATGTCTGGCAAAGGTATCAATCGTTGTTTCGTCCGATTTAAAAAGGTCCACACCGTCCACCTTGTTGTATTCAATGATGTTGACTTTTACATTGGGGATCCTTTTGCAAAGTCTCAGCAGATTTTCTGCATCTTCAATCGTATCATTAAAATCCTTAAAAGCGATGTACTCGAAAGTGATTTTATTGTCCTTGGTATTTTTTTGAAAATACTGTAAAGCCTCCACCAGGATAGAAAGATTGTTCTGCTCGTTGATGGGCATGATCTGATTTCTCTTGAAATCATCTGCTGCA